>CAJWIY010000093.1 GCA_913042205.1 uncultured Gammaproteobacteria bacterium | reverse complement strand
TTCTGCCGGCCATATCCCGAATCAAGGTCAGATGCGTACAGTCGTCTTCTGTAGCGCTTCTAAATTGCAGTTTATTTCCCATGAGATACACCTAACGGTGTACATTTCGTTTGCGTTCACCCTTCCGCAGCGAACCCCAACCCACGGAATACACATGCGCTACTCACTGGCATTTTTGACTCTTGTGGGCGCGGCCACCTTGGCGAGTTTCAATGGGGTCTTTATCAGAGCGTTGGGGGACATGACGGATTGGCAGATTGTATTCTGGCGACATCTGCTGGTCGGATTAATGTTGTGCGTCGGGCTTGCAGGGTTCTACAGGGCGGGGTTTGTCAGTGCGTTCAGAAAAATCGGTCGCCTAGGCATCTTCGGCGCCACTGCTTTCGGGCTAAGTTTAGTCTTTCTGACAATGGCTCTGCATACCTCACCAGTCGCTGATGTCATGTTCACACTGGCAGCCATTCCCATTCTCACCGCCTTGATGGCCTGGGTAACATTGCGGGAGCACATCGAGAGAGTAACCTGGATCGCCATGATCGGTGCTGCTATCGGGGTTGCATTGATGGTCGTGGGCCATCTGGCCGCAGGCAGCATTAAAGGCGTCGGCCTTAGCGTAGGGTGTGCCGTCACGGTCTCTGTATTTGCAGTCATTCTGCGTTGGGGCCGCGATCTCGACATGATCCCCATGTTTGCAGTCGGCAGTCTCATCGCGGCGGCGATTGCACTCCCCTTTTTGTATGACAATTCGTATGACAATCTCTCGCTGAACAGAGAAACCATTACTATTCTCGTCTTGTGGGGCGGGTTGATCTCTCCGATTTATTATTCGCTTTTTGTTGTCGCCTCGCGACATATCCGCGCAGGAGAATTGATGCTGGTAGTACCTTTGGAAACCATTCTAGCTGTGCTCTTGGCCTGGCTAGTGCTGACAGAAATTCCAGGCACCAATACCCTGATCGGCGGCATCCTGATTATTGTCGCAATAAGCGGGATGGCCATCTACCGGATATACGAGCGACCTAAGGGAGGTACAGCTTAAACTTGTTGAGTATTACCACCTTGGATCTCTTTAGATCCAAGAACGCAGCGCTAACATTTTTTAAAACGCTCAGAATTTTTAAAAAGCTAAAAAATTGTCAAAAAAGACTCGGTATCTAGTGGCGATTATTTTGCCCGGGAATTAATCCCAAAACGTCTCGCAAATAAAGGCCCAGAAAAGTTGTTCGGTAGATTTCCAACGCTGCAATCGAACGGCTCAACTCAGAATCATTTCCTACCTAGGGATAGCGCGGCGCAGCTGTTGACAAGTCGTCATAGACAAGGCTTCATAATCACTCTGCCTTATCTTGGCGCCATCAAAGTAAGTGCATCGCAAAACAGAATGTTCACCGATCTCGATGACCGTCTCCCAAACCAATATCTGTCTCTCGGAAAAAATTAAAAGACCCCAAAGCACTGCATAAAGGGCAACTACATATCCAATAACCCTGCGCATAATTCTTTTATTTTGGCACACACAAAGCTGCGACCCTGTAAATCAATATCTCGACGAATTATAGGCTGATGTTACCGGAGTCCTAGGAAACCCTTTTGCGTCTACTAGCCCCTGAATAAAATCCTCATCTTGTTTATCTTTAAGACAATGCCAAAGTTCTAGAACCTTGGCATCTTGAAGACAAAAAACATTAGCAAGGGCTCGGATATGGACATAGTCAAAATCTGCTCCCGGTAGACCCATTCCTGAGCAGATCGCATAGGCTAAACCGAATGAGACCCCAAATTGATAATTATGTCTATGCGCGCCAGTGCATCTTTCTGGAACTATTTCGGAGAACTCCCGAGACCATGCAAGACTCACATTTCTTGCAACGTCGGATGCTAACTTATCTAATTTCGAACCTTGAGGATTCATAGACTACCTGCCAAGAATAGGGATGAGCTCAATGACTGTCGCTAAAGATTTTGCAGGGGCATCGTATACGTAGTAGCACTACCGGACAAACAGACCTCCCCGTCGCCATCCACTACTTGGGTATCTAGGACGCAGATCGGTTTGTCCTCTCGAACAGAGGTTACTTTAACCGTCGCTGTAATCTCTTCATTGATCCCAACAGCTTTAACGAATCTCCAATCCACAGCAAGAAATACCGTTCCAGGACCGGGTAACTCTTCGGCAACGACCGCGTTTAACAGACCTGACGTGACCCCTCCCTGGACTATCAACTTTCCAAATGGCGTCTGCCGTGCTAATTCTTCGTCGTAATGAACTGGATTCTGGTCTCCAGTGATCTCCGTAAACCTCACGATATCTTCTCTGTAGGTGGTTCGACTTAGGGATGCTGTCTGGCCGATAGCCGGTCGCCCATGAGTTACCCCGATCCAACCATCATTTAAATTGTTCAATCTATCTGCTCCAGTCTGTTTAGTTGTCATTTAGTTGAGTCTCTCAAGCCTCCTCCAGAAACTTCACTTCAGGAGGTGCCATCACCCCGGCCGCTTTTTGGACCTCCTGCATCTCAGGCACGGTGAAAAACGCGATGAAGGCTTCTCTTGAAGATGTGGTCCCAATCGCAACGGCATTGCCCTCATCATCATGGTTCCGGTACGCGGTGGCGTTAATGCCTGCGGCTTCCCGGGCTGCTGCGTGGCCATCAAATGCCGTTTTCCATTGATCGAAATCGCTGACTTTCAGGGAGACAATAACGGTAATGCTCATCTTGGATATCCTCCATACTTGTTAGCAGTTCAAACGAGTCTGCCCAGTGCTTCTATGTGGTTTGGTCCGAAGCCTTAGCATCCGCCGATAACGTTGACACCATTGTTTTTCCAGCGCGAGGCAAAAGAGGAGAGGTCGGCGGGACTGATGACTTCTTCGAAGTCCCAGTACGGCGATCTGAAATAACCGCTGTCTGGGTAGGCGATGATCAAGCCTTCATGCCTGGCCTTGATTAAATCAATTCCGTCCTGAATCAACTCAACAGACGTATGCATGATGCCCATACCT
>CAJWIY010000092.1 GCA_913042205.1 uncultured Gammaproteobacteria bacterium | reverse complement strand
TTTGACAATTAGGGTATGGAAATTGAAGAAAAAAAGCCGAAGCGACTTGATTCGATCTCTGAGCGGGCAGTGTAAGATCGCAGTCACCGCGTCTTGGGAGTGCGATTCTGATGTCTATAAAATTGATTCATTGAAACTAATATCAGCTTTCGGTGTAGGTGTTGATGGAATTGACTTTAAACAAACTGAACAACTTGGGATAAGGGTTTCAAACACTCCGGGTGTTCTAAACGATGCCGTGGCCGAGTTAGCGGTAGGTTTAATGATTGCCTCTTTTCGAGATATGGTAACTGCGCATTATTTTGCCAAATCTAATTCATGGGTGGATCAACCATTCCCATTGGGCAAATTACTCAAAGGTAAAACACTTGGGATAGCTGGATTCGGTAGCATCGGCGCTTCTGTAGTGAAGAGAATAAAGCCCTTCGGTGTGAATGTAGCATATCACAATCGACGACCATTAGATGGGCCATACAAATATTGTGATTCACTGATAGAACTTGCTGAAGCCTCTGACATTTTATTATGTCTATTGCCGGGTGGCGAAGAAACAAAGAATGCAATAAGCACTCCCGTTCTCGAGGCTCTCGGCGCGGAGGGAATCCTAATAAATCTTGGTCGTGGCATATCGGTAAACGAGCAAGCTTTAACACAAGCGTTATTGGATAAAACGATAAAACTGGCTTGTTTGGATGTTTACCAGAGTGAACCTAATATCCCCGCACCATGGAGGGAATTAGATAACGTTATTCTGCTTCCACACATCGGAAGTGCGACTATTGAGACGCGAAGAAAAATGGGTGAGCTGGTATTACAAAATGTTGAGGAATTTATATTACATGAGCGACTTATCACTGAAGTCGTGCATTAACCCGACTCTGAAGAGCAAAAAAATTCAGTCTGATGAAAAAATTTCATGAGTGAGTTGAAATTATATAGCTTCTGCCTGTTCTCATAACCCTTTAGGATCACGCCACGTCTAACATTTAATATTTCGAACCGCAGTAACCTCGAGGGGGAGGTAAACCAAGCATGACCCAGACTTCAACGAAAGCAGTAGTAAATGTTTCATCCTTTTTTAAACGGCTCCCGTTAGCAACAGCGATAGCCAGTTCACTCTATCTGCCCGCTAGTCACGTAGCTGCGCAGGAAGCAGAAATCGAAGAGATAACAATAACTGGTTCGAGAATTGCTCGAGATGGTTATGATTCTCCAACACCGATCTCAATCCTAGGTCAAGATGACCTTGACGCTGAGGTTCCGGCCAGTGTGGCAGAATTTGCGATGACATTGCCATCGATTACTTACAGCACAACAGCATCCACCTCTTCGGGGTCGCTGAGTTCAGGTAATGCGGGTATCTCCTCGCTAAACCTTCGCGGTCTTGGAACAGGCAGGACGCTGGTCCTTTTCGACGGTCAGAGAAATGTGCCATCATCTGCTGCCGGCCTTATTGATACTAATACTTTTCCTCAATCACTGATCGAGCGAATTGAGGTTGCCTCGGGTGGAGCTTCATCTGCTTATGGATCTGATGCGATAGCTGGCGTTGTTAACTTCATCTTAGATCGAGATTATGAAGGGTTCAAAGCCACGGTAGCAGCGGGTGAGGTATCGGAGTATGGTGCTGCCGATCAAAGGGCAGAGCTTACCGCTGGTACGTCTTTTGGACCGGGTGGCGCGGGACACCTGCTACTTAGTACGGAAATTTTCCACCGAGAAGGTATAGAAGAAACGGTCGCAGACTGGGCAATGGATGGCTATTTTGCGATGCCAAATCCTGATTCCTCTCCCGGACAACCAAGGTACATGGTTCGAGAGCAGACTGGATTAAGCAGTTATACGCCTGGCGGTCTTATCAAGACTGGTTCATTAAAGGGAACTTATTTTGGTGATGGTGGCTCAATTAATCAGCTGAATTACGGCGAAGTTGGCGGTCAGTGGATGTATGGAGGCGACTGGGCATATACTCTCAGTTCCGCGCTCGGCACTAACTCCTTACAAGCCGAAGATGACCGAGAAAGTGTGTTTAGTAGAGTTAGTTGGGAGTTTGACGACGGCACAGAGGTTTTTTTCCAAGCCTCTTACGCCAATTACGAAGGATTCAGTGCTTACATACGACCGACTGACCGGAACCGTACAATTTACGCAGACAATGCATACTTGCCGCAGCAGATAAAGGACAGTATGGCGGCGGCAGGTGAAACGTCTTTTAAGTTCAGTACCGGAAATCAAGATTTTCCAGTATCTGGAACGAATAACTTTCGAGAAACTAGCCGCTTTGTGATTGGTGCAGACGGTCAATTCTCAATAGGTGGTAGAGTTGTTGATTGGGATGCATACCATTCTCGCGGGGTTAGTAAAACAGATGAGCACCAGCGCCCAACTTTCAATTTTCGGAATCTGTCACTGGCATCGGATGCAGTGTTCAACGACTCCGGCGACATTGTTTGTCGGTCAACTTTAACAGATGCTGGTAACGGATGTGTGCCCTTGAACCGTTTTGGTGTTGGTGTCGGTTCAGAAGAGGGTATTGACTTTGTGATGGGTCGACCGCGTCGAGAGCAACGATTTGAGCAGAGTGTCACTGCGGCTAACTTAGTCTTCAATGACTTAGAGGGTTGGGCTGGTCCGATCGGCTTTGCCATAGGTGCGGAGTATCGAGAAGAGTCAATTAAGGGAAAGGTTGACCCGAAGTACAAGAGTGGTTGGAAATACGGAAACTATAAAATGACATTCGGAAACGTAAATGTCTTTGAAATTTATGGTGAAACTGTGGTTCCCGTTTTCGAAGGGTTTGAGTTCAATGGCGCGGCGCGTTTCACAGATTATAGTACGTCAGGTCGAGTCGAGACGTGGAAAGCGGGCTTCACCTACTCGCCAATTGAGGATATTACCCTGAGGGTCACTCAGTCGAGAGATATCAGGGCACCTAACATGTCTGAACTATACGACGCTGGGCGAGCTCGGACGAATGCGGTACAGGTTGATGGATTTTCTGTTGATTTCACCCAGAATTTGACTGGCACCCCGACGGTTGGCCCGGAAGAAGCTGACACTTTGGGAATTGGTCTTGTATTCCAACCTAGTTTCATTGAAGGTTTATCATTCTCGGTAGATTACTATGACATCGACATAGATGGTGTCTTAGGGTACCTCTCTGCTGAGCAAGTGGCGGACGCATGTTTCGTGTACAGCAGAGCTTCTTACTGTAGTCAACTCCGATATGAC
>CAJWIY010000091.1 GCA_913042205.1 uncultured Gammaproteobacteria bacterium | reverse complement strand
CACGCAACCTTATTTCAAGGAAAAAATTAGTTAAGTCATTGATTTATAAAGATAATTATTATCATTTGGTAAGTGAAATAACAGCCATAAATCATTTGATATTGAGAACAATTTGCATTTACAATTGTATTAACACAACGATTTAGAGTTATCTGCAGTTATGTACGTTTGTCTTTGCAATGCAGTCACCGATAAAGAAATCGCTCAAGCCGTTTCTGATGGCGCAAATAACCTTAGCTCCGTGCAAAATACAACCGGTGCGGCCACGGGTTGTGGATCCTGCAAACGCACTACCGAAATTATTATCGATCAGTGCCTCGCAGAGAAACTGATCAACGCCGCTTAACTCAGCTTTCAGAAATTTCCAAGTTCTATTAACTGACGCGCAATGATGATGCGTTGCAGCTCATTGGTCCCCTCACCAACCACCAATAACGGCGCATCGCGATAATAACGTTCAACCTCGTTGTCAGGTGAATATCCGTAAGCGCCATGAATACGTAAAGCTTCGTTAGCGTTTTCCATCGCCGCTTCGGTCGCACTAAGCTTAGCCATTCCAGCCTCTAGGTCGCACCGCTCGCCACTATCGTAAGCTCTCGCCGCTTTTGCCGTTAAGAGCCTTGATGCTTCCACCCGAGTTGCCATATCAGCCAACTTGATCTGGATTGCCTGATGCTGATTAATGGGTTGACCAAATGTTTCTCGCTCTTGCGAGTAGGCAAGGCTGGCATCTAAAGCGGCGCTGGCTACGCCGACGCCCCTTGCTGCCACATTAATTCGTCCAAGTGCGAGACCAGAGAGTATTTGCTGTAGGCCCCTACCCTCTTCTAACCCAATGAGACTATCTTGATGAACAGCCACATCATTGAACTCGACCTCCCCTGTATCAATTCCTCGATAGCCTAGCTTACTGAGCTTAGTTGCTTTGTAACCGGCTTCCTTTTCAACAATCAAGAGACTCATGCCCTTATGTCTTGGATTAGCATCAACATTCGTCTTGACCAGAACCGCCAGCACATTGCCTTCAACCGAATTAGTGATCCATTGTTTCGTTCCATTCAGAATATAATGATCATCTTTTTTCGCGGCACGCATCCGTATTGCTTGAAGATCGGTTCCGCAATCGGGTTCCGTAAGTGCAATACCACCCCTCAGCTCTCCACGAGCCATCAGAGGTAAGTATTTTTCCTTCATATGATCTGTGCCAAACTTTTCGATCGCCGTACACATGATCAGGTGCGAATTAAAAATCCCAGATATCGACATCCATACTTTAGAAACATGCTCTACAATCTGCGCGTAAACCTCCGCAGAAAGCCCTAGGCCCCCGTATGACTCAGAGATTGTTGCGCCAAACAATCCCAGTTCTTTCATCTTAGAAACGATTTCGTACGGATACTTATCCGCAAGTTCATATTCCTTTACTACCGGGCGGACTTCCTTCTCAAGAAACTTATCTATGGTGTCTAGAATTATCGCTTGGTCATTAGACATAGCTAATAATCCATCTGGTCGTCAATCGCGTGACCTTTAAAGGGAATAAGCATCGAGCGCTCAAAAGAGATCACGACACTCTCGTCTTGTTTTATTCCCTTTGTCTCCACGCTGACGATACCCTGGTTTGGACGTGAGTTTGACTCCCGCTTGCTTAACACCTGGGATTCAGCGTAAAGGGTGTCCCCTACAAAAACAGGACCGGACAACCGAACCTTATCCCAACCGAGATTTGCTATGGTTTTCTGCGAGATATCTGAAACAGACATGCCCGTCACCACAGAAATTGTTAAGCACGAATTGACCAGCACTTTGCCAAACTCAGTCTTGGCCCCGTATTCCTTATCGAAATGCAAGGGATGTTGGTTCATGGTCAACAAGGTAAACCAAGTGTTGTCCGTTTCAGTAATCGTTCGTCCAGGTCGATGCTCATACACATCACCAATTTCAAAATCTTCAAAGTACCGTCCGTAGGACTCCCTAAACCTTTTGTCTCCGACTCTTTTAGCTTCTGCGACCAATATTTTTCTCCGCTTGAACTTATTTTATTTTCTTACCGGCCTACATAAACCGGTTCACGTTTTTCAAGAAACGCTTTTACCCCTTCTTTCGAATCCTCTGTCTTTCTGAGCTCGCTGATCTGCGCCATCGCCCATTTACCAGTTTCTTTCCAGTCAGGATCTAATGTTCTCCTAAGCCCTTCCTTCAATCGCTGGACCGCTAATGGGGGATTACTTGCTATCTTGTTCGCTATTTCGTTGGCAGTATCCATAAGCTGATCATGCTCCACGACTCGACTGACCAGCCCAATCTCCTTTGCGACCTGGGCATCAATCACCTCACCCGTAAACAAAAGTTCAGCTGCCTTTTCTCGACCCACCAACTGTGCCAAACGACCGAGCCCTGGGACATCGCAGCACAAGCCCCTTACAACAAATAGCTCTCCAAACTTCGCATTAATCGACGCAACACGTATATCAGCCATCAGCGCGAGTTCCATGCCCCAGCCCACGGCCGGGCCATTGACCGCGGCGATTATCGGAATATTCGTATTCAACAGAGCGTCGGCTGCAGGAGTCAGCCCGCCTGTATTTCGACCTCGCTCGACATGTTCTTTTGGGGGAGGCGCGTTACTCCCCAGTATTTGCTTTACATCATCTCCCGCACAAAAAGCACGGCCAGAACTGGTAATCACTATGACCCGAGCTTTAGATTGTCTAACTGAATCTTCCAGTAAGTCATAGGACTCATAGGTGAGTGAATTCATCGCTTCGGGCCGGTTCAGCGTAATATAACCTATGTGGTTGATTTCCTCGTAAAGAACTACTGGCTCTGACATTGCTATTCCTCTCTTTTTTACTAGTGTATTGTGTTTCGGCAGAACGACAAGCTTTGTTGCCCTATGCGCTAGCACTTGTTAAGTTTTAGCTCATTGAGGAGGTAATAAATTGACGTCTACAGTTCAAAGTCCTATCGATTATATTGAGCGAACGAGAGCTCTATACAGTTCCCTTGATTACCCTGCCTACACCTGGGTTCATGAAGAAGAGGCACCGTTATCAAAACTAGATAAACCCCTAGACCAATGCAAAGTTGGTCTCATCTGTTCTGGGGGAATCTACCTGAAGGGTCAAGTCGCCTTTCATTATAAAGACGATACCAGCTACCGAGTCATCCAATCTGATTGTTCTCAAGAAGACCTGAGGGCTACACATTTTGCATATGACCTAAAAGACGCTCGCGAAGACATCAACGTTGTTTTTCCTCTTCAAACATTACGAAAGCTCGCTACAGAGGGACTCATCAAAGAGGTAGCCGAAAGGGTATACAGCTTTATGGGGGG
>CAJWIY010000090.1 GCA_913042205.1 uncultured Gammaproteobacteria bacterium | reverse complement strand
TGCCGCTGGTGCGTATTTGAGTTCGCGGCTAATGAATTCAATTAGAGTAGGCTCAAAGTTCCCGGACCAAAGGTAAAAACTACCGCTTGAGATGAGTTCGCAAAAAGCGGTTCCGAGCATTGCGAATCCAAGGAATACCGCGAAGCCCGAAAGATTGGCTGTTAAGTAAGGTCGTGATAGACGACCAGAAATCCACATCGAAAAATAGGCCGGGATGAGCATGCTGTAGGCAAGCGATAGGCAGGTACCAGGTACGCCGCCAAAAGTAAATGCGTAGGCGTCAATAACGACAGCAATAGACATGAACCAAGCGAAGGACCACCCGGGGAGCAAAGCCCCGGCTACCATAAAGGTCATCCAAGAAGCCTCAGGTAACGCGTTGAAACCAGAGAAGTGACTACCTCTGGTCAGGCTCATCACCAGCGTGAGCGTTATCAAGAGAAAGATGCTTTGATCGATACGATTCATGGGCTTAAAGGCTAGCAGAAATTTCAAAAACTAGCGACCGAGGCTCCGCTGGTGTCCTGAACAAGTTCGCACCTGATCTGAGATGATAGGAGTCATATTCTTTACCGAACAAATTCCCGATGGTTAGCTTGCTAGAGAAGAATTTCCCTGTGTGACTCACATTCAAATTGGTGACAGAGTGCGCATTTCTTTTGCCATAGATATTGGACCAATCATTGATCGAGTATTGAGCCGACTGGAAACGGCTCAGCACACCGACCGACCATTGATTGGAAATAGTTTTTTTGAATTTAAGAGAACCGAGATAGCTTGATGTCGAGGGCACGTGGGAGCCGTCGTAGGCGGCATCGTCGTATTTGGCATATGTGTAAGAGCCGCTCATTGAGACTTTGATAGAACTTGTTACATTTAAATCTGTTCCATAAGACGCTCCATATCTTCTCGTTTTATCCACGGTTGTGTTAGTAAAACTAGCCGGGTCGTAGTAGATCTCATCATTATTTTCTAAATAGTAAATCGTTGTCTGGGTCGCGCTCGACTTCCAGCCTAACTCAACAGAATTGCCTTTCTGGGGGGCGATTGGGGTATCCGTCGCTGTAAAAGCGGGTGCTGGGTATGTGACCTGTTCATCAAGCGTGGCGATCCGAAAACTCTGGTCCAGACGAAGGGAAAAGGTTTGGTCGTCTACTATTTTTTCGAGGCCTAGTTCGACTGCTAATATCTCGTTGTCTACTGTCGCGCCGTTAAGAAGTTTGTTCGTGTCGTGCGTCACTCGCGCACCAAGCGTGGTATCTAGTTGCTCAGCCACAGTAAGTTTTGCGCGTCCAAACAAGGAGCTTATCTCTTGAGTCCTGACGTTAGAGGTTCCGGTGAGGTATTGGCTCTGAGAAAGATCTATTCCAACCACATAGTCAGTGGATTTCGAGAGCAGCGAGGTTTGGCCCAGAACTTTTGGTGATAATGAGTTAACCCGAAGTAGTTGATTTATACTCGCACCAGTCAGGTAGCGTCCTTCCTGGCCCGAGAGTCTTCTCCCGGCGTCGACCTGAAGGGTATCTCCGGTTTCTAGCATCTTCTCAAGCTTCGTCCAGATCGTTTGTCGTATGCTGCGTTTCTTCTGTACGCTTGAGGACCTAAATGCTCTTCGGTTTGCCGTGAGTGCACTGTCTGCGACGACGCCAGAAAGATATCCATCTGTCCTTGACTGGTCGAGTCCAAAGCTCGCATTGCCATCTAGAAAAGGTAGAGAGTAACTCATCGCTCCGTACGATTTCGAATTCTCTGTATAGTCTCGATACCCATCTGTTGTGCCTGCAGAGGCAGCGAGGTAGAGATGCCTGCCCGCCTGCAAAGAGCGTGAGATAGTGGATGAAAATTCCGCAGTACCGAAGGACCCTGCCTCAAATTTTGACTCTATATGCTCTCGTTTTGTCGTCTGATCGGAGATGATGTTAACGACACCACCGACGGCACCATTTCCATAGAGTACCCCGGCCGACGCATTTAATATTTCCACTCTGGAAATTGTATTTAACGGGATCGTTGACAGGTCAGGTCCCTCTAGAGTCGCATTATTAAGTGGTCTCCCATTTAACAAAATAAGTGTATTTTGAGCCGCTCGTTCACCAAACCCCCTTAGATCGGGTGACCCACCGGCATTGTATCCACTAGATGCACCGCTTACATGCAATAGTCCGGAGCCGGCCAATATTTCGCTCAACGACTGATAACCAGATTGTGCTATATCCTCTCGCGTTATTACCTTTGAAAAAGGAGAGGCTTCATTGACCGGAGTGGGTGATCTACTATCAATTTCGATGACGATGTCAGCTTCGTTTGCGTAACTAGATAAGGAAAAGAGACACAGCGCAATCGCGCCGTAGCTTCGACGTAAACTCATTTTTTCTCCCGAGCGAGCCCACCGCACGCCGTAAGTGTGTAACACGTTGGGTAGGTCTCCGGGCTTGTTCAGGGCAATTCCATTTGCCGAATCACACACACCTTCCCATCAATCGTGACAGTGGTATTCGTGAGGATTCAGGACTGAACATACCGTTGCGGGGGCAGCTTCGGACTAGGCTAGGCCTTACCGAATTCCCTGTTATGCCGATCGCGCGGCCACCAAACGAGTAGGGTAAAGTATAGCGTTAGAAGATGCAGATGTAACTGCCCACATTGATTACAGGGCTGTAATTACCAGTGCGGCAACCGCCCAGAGGAGGAGAGAGCGCTCGGCTAATGACTGGGTTTCTTCGATGTGATATCGGGCCGCGTCATCGCCGTCTCCCACCATCGGTTCTTGTTGAATTAGGCCCTGTACGCATCGAGATCCGCCTAACTTAATTCGAAGTGCTCCTGCTGTAGCGGCGATTAGCACACCAGCTTCAGGATTTGAAAACTCGAGGGCGTGCCGTGTCCAAGCAGCGCGTGAGCGTTCACGATCGCCCATGAATCCCAGCGTGAATGCCATCAATCGTATTGGGACCCAGTTCAACAGCGATACCCATCGTTCCGAGGTTTCACCTGAACCGTGACGTTCTGCAATAACAGTCGAGGTCCAATACAACAGAATCCCCGGCAGACCGCCAAGTGCGAACCAGGCTAGGGGGATAAATACTTTTTCTGCAAGCTTCAAGATCTGTGTTTCGACCGTAATTCTAGCCACTCCATTTTCGTCGAGTTGACTGGCATCCGTTCCTGAGAACTCCGTGAGTTTAATTTGTGCTTGCGAAAAAGAGCCGCTTCGAAGTTCGGTGAGTATTGCTTTGGAATCCTCCGTTACCTGTCCGTACTGAATGATAAGAACTAGCGCACAGAAGGTTACAACCACGCCGACAATTGGCATATAGGCTAAAACTGCCCCAAGGGAAACGGCGCCGCCAACAATGATAGGTAAACGAAGAGAGTTGGGCAGTGTGTCTGTCGTCTTTTCAATTGCACTAATGACTTGTTTACGATGTGGCTCAACACGATCAGGTGCGACAAGTCGACTGAAGAGAAGAGCGGCAACAGCCAAAACCAACGCGTTCATGAAAAATCCTTCA
>CAJWIY010000089.1 GCA_913042205.1 uncultured Gammaproteobacteria bacterium | reverse complement strand
TGAACTCCCTGAAAAACAAAGCGGCGGGGATCACCCGCAATACTGATAAACCCCTTCAGCCTAAAAATATCTAATCCTCTCTCGGCAAGCAGTTGACTCAACCAGTCATTGACCTTCTGGATATCCACGTCCCCCTCTCGTTCTATCGCGATCGATGTCACTTCATCATCATGTTCGTGTTGAGCAACCCATGTTCTCTCCGCTAGGGCCGCTAAACACTCACCGGTTTCAGCCGAGTTCTCGCTGAACATCTTAATATCGAATTCCTCGGCAGTGTGCTGAGTAAAGAGACCAACGTGCATGGGCTTTTCGACATCAATAAAAAACACCTTCTTCCCGTTGCCTTGAAGCTGAAGATCTACGTGCTTATTCACTGGAATAACATCGCCGGGTGATATCTGTTGAGGTGACTCAGCGTACTGTCTGACGCACCACTCTGCTCCTTCGTAGAGAGACTCTTCCTCGACCGATTGATTAGCTACTACTACAAGAGACATGTTCGGATCGGGCCCATCATCAAGCGTTAACTCATATCGGCCCTCTTCTAACCAAAAAACACCAGTCCATTCAAATGGATACTCTGGTTCAAGAAATGTGGGACGCCGTTCCAACGCTTGATCAAGATCAAAAGCGCTTAGGTTTAAAACTGTTTCTACTGGCACGTTTCCTCTTTCAGAACGAAAAATTTTGGCCATTCGATTCATATCGCGCAGTCTCGACTCGAGCCCATCGAGAGATTCGTCGGACACCAAATCAGATTTATTCAAAAGCAGGACATCTGCAAAGGCCACTTGTTCTGAGCTTTCATCGCTTCGCCCAAGTTGCTGCTCAATGTGAGCCGCATCAACAAGTGTGACAATACCGTCTAACGCAAATTCATCCCGGATCTCATCATCCATAAAAAAAGTCTGCGCTACAGGCCCCGGGTCTGCCAGACCCGTCGTCTCAACGAGGACATAATCGAATTTGTCACGCCGCTTCATTAGATTCCCTAATACCCTAATCAAGTCACCTCGAACCGTGCAACATATGCAGCCATTGGACATCTCAAACACTTCTTCGTCCGCATTGATAACAAGGCCCTGATCTATACCAACCTCTCCAAATTCGTTTTCGATTACTGCGATACGCTTTCCGTGTTCTTCAGTCAAAATTCGATTCAATAACGTTGTTTTACCTGAACCCAGGAAACCCGTAAGTATAGTTACAGGGACTTTTTCATAATTACTCATTGGTAGGCTCCATTTTTATTAATTTCGTTTGAGGGGGCACCCGCCCTAAAATGCTCTCACGAAGACCCACCGGTCGAACGCCGCGAGACATCTCTCCCTGATGACTTGATAAGTAAATCGAAACACATTCGAGTATAGATGCGACCGAGTTTTCTGGATCTTGATCTCCGAATAAATAAGTCCACGCCCCGCTGGTTGCCAATGCTATGCCACAGGGCCTGGGACACAGGCTTAAACACTGAGCGGCCTCCACATTGACCAGATCTTTCAGGTCCGATCCTTCCAAAGCGTCCGAAATCTTTTGATGCAATTGGAATCCTGGGCGGTTTTCCTGAGGCTCTCTTGGATATCCAGTAGGCCTGCAAGAGGTACAAACAAACAAAGTACACTTCTTCTGCTTTGGCGGCATACCTTGTTCATTTAAAAATACACTCACTTTTTAGACCTCTTTTCAATCTTTTTAGCTAGCAATTAACGAACCCACCTTTATCGCCGAACAAACAACACCTACGCTCCAACTTTCGTCATTCATATCTAGGGCTTTCAAAAATACGCGCCCTCCAACCAAAGGATTGCTTGCATCGAAAAGATTCCAACCATAGTGGAGACGAATTGCACAGGAATAGAAATTTTGAGCTGTTCGCTGCGTAACAAAGGAACAAGATCACAAGTCGCGATGTAAATAAAACCCCCGGCAGTGAAAGCCAACATCGCACTTAAATTTAACTCCATAGTTTGGGAAACCATAAGTGTAAGAGCTGCCCCCGGGATACACGCGGAAGCACACAGAAAGTTTAGTAACACCGCTTTACGCTTGCTATATCCACCCTGAATCAAAACAGCTATATCCGATATCTCTTGGGGTATCTCATGTATAACGATAGCGGCAGTAGTCGCCATTCCTAATGCGGGATCGGCAAGAAAGCTGGACGCAATGAGAATCCCATCTACAAAATTGTGAGCTCCATCTCCCAGCAAATTCATTTTCGCAAACGAGGCCACGCCTCGAGAAACAGTCTTTCCACCGCTTATAGAATGATCATGTTTCCACTGAAGAACTGTTTCCAGAAAAACAAAAGCTAAAATGCCTATCAACGTCCAAAGCGCAACATTAGCCCCTGTGGCGTGGGCTATTTCCAGGGCGTCTGGAAGCAAGTGCAAGAACGCATCCCCTAACAAAACTCCTACCGCCGCCGCGATAAGAAGAGGCATCCAAACATTCAAAGTCTTTTCACTAATATAAAAGACTAGCACCCCGATGAGCGAAATAAGGACAACAACCAAAGACGCCAAAAATACTAGCAGGCCTACATCTAAATCCATTTCTGATCTTTAGCCACTTTTTCGTATTATTTATATAATGTTATAACATAACATATATTCGCTGAATATTTATTGGTTCGTGGTCAAAGCGGAGAAACTCGAATGAGTTGGACCCCAGACTAAGATTCATGCTTGGATTTGGCACCCATGGCGCGCTCGGTGGTTATGACCCGCGACATCGCAAGGTGCCTAGGGCGATGGCAAAGATGTCGAAATTGTGAGGCAGTGTGTCGTACACGTGTCACATTCGACAGAGACGGGTGTCTTAGCCTTGGATGCTCCCGGTCCTTGCTGTCACTAACTGAAACGCCTCGCACCCTTACGGCATACCATGAGATCCGAGCTTGAAACCTCATAGCGTCGATCAAGTATGGTGGAAACAAAATGCCATTGATTGCTCATTGATTGCGGTGTTAAAGAAATCTCAGACCACCCACGCTGGCTAGTATCCACCGCTGAAAGTTCAGGGCTTGCCGCTTTCAACGCCGCGGCCAAATCAGCAGCAGGCACCGGCAAATAACTCTCCATACCAGGGCTGCTGATACCGGGCGTGCCAATTTCAACACCCAAGGGCTGTTCGTCGTGGTCGCGCAAATTGAATGCCCACGCATTGTGAGTATCCCCAGCCAGTACCACTGGATTGGTTTTATCTCTACTGAGCATGGCTTTTACACGATCGCGACATAGCGGATATCCATCCCAGGCGTCTAGGTTCAATGGCATGCCCTGTGCGCCCAATGCTTGCATGAAGGAAATATACTGACGCCGCTCTTGTGACATCTCGCTCCCCGCTAAGTCGTCGGTTGGGACCGTCGGTATGCCAACAGAGCCCATCAGTACCTGTTGCCCAAGCACTTGCCATACTGCACCCCGGTCAACGCTCTGGCGCAATGCATCATCAAGCCACTCTTCTTGATCCTTGCCGAGTAGTGATCGAGTCGGGTCATTTAGGCGCTGGTCTTTAAATGCAGCAACATCAGCAATCGGCGCTTCGCCCGCTACGGCAGGTGCATATACCATGTCTGTCGCGTACTCCAGCCCGCGAGCCCTACCTA
>CAJWIY010000088.1 GCA_913042205.1 uncultured Gammaproteobacteria bacterium | reverse complement strand
ACTTTGGCCTTAAAAACAATGGTGCCCAGCAATCACTGCATGATCGTAAAAATACAGACAACGACGATCAAACTCTCTCCGAAGACGTGGACTCCTCTCCAGATGAGTCAGAACCCGGTACTTTGCTTGGGCACACAGACCAAAACCGACGCGAACAACTTGCAGATAGCTTATTAGACATCAAAGTTTGAGTGAAAAAAAATGATAGAAGGCATTACAGAAACTGAGGAGACAAAATCCAGTAAAGCAGCGACCACGTTGGCGGGTGATTTGGATGCGTTTCTATTACTGTTGACTACGCAGTTACAGAACCAGGACCCTTTGTCGCCCCTCGAACCGACCGAATTCACTGGTCAATTGGTGCAATTTGCGAGTGTTGAACAACAGATTGCGACTAACGACAGCATGGAAAAGTTGCTAGATGTCCAAAATGCCTCTCTTGCATCGGCTGTAGTTGGCTTCATAGGAACCGAAATAGTTGGTGATTTTGGGGGCAAACTGCCGTTACAGGATGGCGAAGCAAAGTTTGAATATACCTTGTCAAATAACGCGTCCAACGTCGTGATGACAATCATGGATGACAAGGGCAAGGTAATGTTTACGAAGGCAGGCAATACCTCAGCGGGAACCCACGAGGTCGTCTGGGATGGAAAAGATGGTAATGGCTTCCCAGTCGAGGACGGAGAATACTCCCTTTCAATCACGCCAATAGCTTTTTCAGGGTCAACAGTGGACGCAAGCACTCGGATTTATGCCAAGGTCACGGGTGTCTCCATGATCAACGGCACGACCCTTGATGCGAGCGGTGTGAGTATAGCCCTCGACAAGATCGATACAGTCAAAGAACAGAAAAGCACAAGCGGATAAAAACCGTGAGAGCGAAATAGGAGAGTGAAATGAGTATTCTTGGCGCGATGTTTTCGGGCGTGTCCGGACTTAATGCCCAATCACAAGCACTTGGGGCAATTGCGGATAATATTACCAACCAGAACACGATTGGTTACAAAGCAACAGAGGTGCGCTTTCAAACCTTGGTCACATCCCAAGCAAGCCTGAACAATTACTCTCCAGGCGGTGTGCAGCAGAGACCATTTGCAGCTGTCGACGTCCAAGGATTATTTGCATCTAGCACAAACGCTACTGATCTCGGCATTTCCGGTGATGGTTTTTTTGTTGTTAACAGCGCCAGCACACATGATGGTTCACTCGGATTTTCCTTTACTAGAGCAGGTGCTTTTAGTGCTGACAAAAGTGGCTATCTCCAAAATACTGCCGGTGTCTATCTCCAAGGATATAAAACGAACTCTCTAGGGCAGACAGTTGATGCTGACAATAATAGCTTCAATCCCGACCCCACCGTTTTTACAAACCTTGAGACGATACGTCTTAACAACATTGGCGGTACAGCCGACGCAACAGAGAGCCTTACATTCGGCGCGAACCTCAATGCTGAGGCAGCTGTTGGCGCAACCAGCAATACAACCATCCAAGTTTATGACTCTTTGGGTGTAGCTCACAACTTGCAACTCGTATGGACAAAGGCTGAAAACAATAATTGGGATTTAGGAATTCAGCCGCCATCCGGGGCAGCTACGTCAGTATTACTCGCAAGCTCCGGTAGCGTTTATGCGTCGTCGGGTCGGCTTGATATTACTACGACCCCATCCGATGGTGAGACGATTACCGTAACCTTTACTAATTCCACGGGCGGCACAAATGCTTTGACTTTCGAATTTAACGAGTCCTCTGCTGCCGCGACGACTAGCGGCGGGATTGCGGTTAATTTTAATAGTGGTAATGGCGCCTCAGGTGCCGTAACAGCCCTCGTGGCAGCGCTCAACGCCAGCGACGTTGCCGCCACCTTGCGTGCCTCCACTGCAACCCAACGTTTCAACCAAAACACCACCACTACAACCAGAATTGATATTACTCAAACAGCAGTTGCCGGAACAGGAACTGATGCCAATGCGTTAGATATAACGATTGACGCTTCAAATTTAGGAAGCGCCTCTCAATCTGGGGCTGGATCTGCCACGATTAGAGACCTCGACTTAAACCCATCTTCAACGGCAGGTGTCACCTTCGATGGAAGTGGTATACCTTCTGCGTTTAACGTCGACGACATAACACTGGATTTGAACAACGGGGCTGCTGATCTCGCTATAGATTTTGATTTCGGCACCGTTGGACAAGCAGACGGCCTCGTTCAGTTTGCCTCGGCCTACAACCCCACATTTATCGATACTGATGGTGCTGCATTTGGTCAGTTCTCCGGGGTAACCATAAATACGGCGGGGCTAGTTACGGCTTTGTTTGAAAACGGCGACATACGACCAATTTTTCAGATACCAGTGGCCACTTTCGCCAACCCTAATGGACTGGGAATAAACACTGGTAATACGTATGACCAGACAGATTACTCAGGACTTTACTTTTTGCGAACAGCTGGAACTGGAGGTGCCGGAACGGTTCAGAGTTCAGTATTAGAGAACTCCACAGTAGATATCGCCAAAGAATTCACCACGATGATTACGACCCAACGGGCATATTCAGCAAGTGCTAAAATCATTAGCACGGCTGACGAAATGTTCGATCAATTGGTTCGTATCAAGCGGTAATTAGTTTCACGCCCACCACCAACTTACCCGGTATGGCTTTAGCCATACCGGGTTTTTTTCCAATTCTTAAGATGCTTTACCGAGAATTAACTGTCCTAATTCAAATTAAACATGAAGTTAAATCACCCGCACACTTCGGGCGATTACAAGAATAAGAGGCCGGGCAATGAACCACGTAACGACAGCGAGATCTTTTTCGCAAACAAATAATACATCTCGAGGCTTGGGATTATTCTCCCCCATTAAAAAAAAATATTCCATTTCAGAATTAATTGCGCTGGGAAATAGTCTTCATAAAAATGGTAAAATGGAGATAGCAGAGTCGGCATTCCGCAAAGTGCTCGAACATGAACCAAATCACGCTGTCGCCAATCATTTTCTCGGCGTCATTGCTCACCAATCAGGGCACCTGGAAGACGCCGTCCGACTAGTTAAAAAAGCAGTTAACTTGGCTCCGAATTATAAGCAGGCCCACAATAATCTAGGGAATATCTATGAGGCATTAGGAAAACCAGAAGCGGCGATTTTGTCGTATCGGCATGCTCTTGACCTTGACGCAGAATATTCAGATGCACTTTTCAACTTGGGTATTGCGTTAAGGCAAGTAAATAAGATTTTTGAGGCGGAGAAAGTTTTTTTAGAATGTGTCCGCTTAGATCCCAAACGTGCCGACCTTCAGTATGAAATAGGCCAAACATACCAAAAGTTAGGAAAAAGGACAGAGGCCCAAATAGCATACAGAATAGCCCTTGACCTTGACCCTCAGCACACGGAGGCCAGATTAAATGTTGGAAATATTCTAACGACACTCGGTAAAATCGATGAAGCAATTAAGGAATTCGATATAGCGCTTGAGAACTCTCCAAAGCATATAAAATTAATCAACAGCAAAGGAGTAGCCCAGAGAAAAATAGGCTTATTTAATGAATCTCTCGAAAGTTCAAAACAATCCCTAGAACTGGATCCGGACAACATTGAGACGCTAAACACGCTGGGTGCTGCATATCAAACTTTGGGAGATAATGAGAGAGCAGCCGACTGTTATTGGCGAGCGCTTCGTCTCAATCCGGAGGCGGAATGCGCACATAAATGTTTGTTATTTGTTGCCTTAAATTTGCCGGATATCACTTCGCAAGAGCTTTTTGATATCCACCGGGAGGTAAGGTCTCCTTTCGATAAACCACTACTAACCAATAAAGCCTTCACTGA
>CAJWIY010000087.1 GCA_913042205.1 uncultured Gammaproteobacteria bacterium | reverse complement strand
CTCATGGCCCTGATAAAAAATTTATTTTACACCATGGTGACATGACAGACTCTCCGAGTCTCCTGCGCATTATTCAAGAGGTCCAACCTGACGAAATCTACAATCTTGCGGCTCAAAGTCATGTTGGAGTGAGTTTCGAGGAGCCCGAATACACCGCTAATTCTGATGCGCTTGGCACGCTAAGAATCCTGGAAGCGATGCGAACCCTGGACTTGCAAGCCAAGACTCGCTTCTATCAAGCCTCTACATCGGAACTCTATGGCAAAGTCGCAGACAGTCCTCAAACTGAGCAAACACCGTTTTATCCACGTAGTCCCTACGGTGTCGCAAAGTTGTATGCATACTGGATTACAGTTAACTATCGTGAGGCATACGGATTCTTCGCATGCAACGGCATCCTTTTTAATCACGAATCACCCGTTCGGGGTGAAACTTTTGTCACTCGTAAAGTCACTCGTGCTCTTGCAAGGATAAAGCTAGGACTACAGGAAACACTTTGGATTGGAAACCTCGATGCCCTTAGAGATTGGGGACACGCGAAGGATTATGTGGAGGCAATGTGGTTGATGCTGCAACAAGAGCATCCAAGCGATCTTGTCATAGCAACAGGAGAGCAACACAGCGTAAGAGACTTTATTGAGCTCGCAGCAGACCTCCTCGAACTGCGCATCACATGGCAAGGTGAAGGCCAAGAAGAGATCGGCCTAGATAATGACGGGCGAACCATAATATCGGTTGATCCCAGATACTTTCGGCCCACTGAAGTCGACTCGTTACTTGGTGACTCGAGCCACGCTCGCGACGTTTTGGGTTGGAGTCCCTCTATTTCTTTCCGAGATCTAGTTGCTGAAATGGTTCGCTATGATCTAGAGCTAGCCAGACGCGAAGTGTTGTTATCGGAACATGAACTTTAATCCGAGACAGATCGTAACTCGCCGTGATATCGCTTGAAAGCAGAGTATTCGTCGCGGGCCACCAAGGAATGGTGGGCAGCGCTGTCGTTAGGTGTCTCAAACGATATGGATTCTCTAACTTACTAGTCCGCAAGCGTTCAGAGCTGGATTTAACAGACCAGTTAGCAGTTAAGAAGTTTTTTGCTGAGTTTCAACCAGAAGCGATCATGCTCTGCGCCGCCAAAGTCGGCGGGATAGTTGCAAATCAACAGCTTCCGGCCGACTTTATTGGTCAAAACTTACTGATTCAGTCTAACGTAATTTCTACCGCGTGCGAGGCAGGTATTGAATCACTTTTTTTTCTCGGCTCGAGCTGTATCTACCCAAAAGACTGCCCACAGCCTATAAAAGAAGAGTATCTATTAACAGGTCCTCTAGAACCAACTAATCGACCTTACGCCGTCGCTAAAATCAGCGGAATCGAGCAATGCTGGGCCAGTAATCGGCAGCATGGAACCCGATATATCGCCTTGATGCCCTGCAATCTTTATGGTCGCAATGATAATTACCACCCTAAATACTCTCACGTCATTCCGGGTCTTATCCGCAGGTTTCATGAGGCGATGATCTTAGAAAAAGATGATGTCATGCTCTGGGGCACTGGAACTCCTCTTCGAGAATTCCTTTTCTGTGATGACCTAGCCGAGGCATGCATCCATCTGCTTACTCAGAACGACACTCACATTCAGGGCATTTTTCAAAACAATGCCCCTCCTCTGATAAATATCGGAAGTCAGCAAGAGATTTCTATTGCTAATCTCGCTTTGATTATTGCGGATATAGTTGGATTTCGGGGCTCGATATCCTGGAATCCAGAACAACCCGACGGAACGCCTCGCAAAATGATGTCGACAAAACTAATCAATGAGCTTGGGTGGCAACCAAAGACCAGTTTGCGTGACGGTCTAAGAATTGCCTACCAAGATTTCCTAGAGCACCATGCCTGAGAGCGACACTTGGACTCCTAACGCGAGGCAACGAAGTCGACTCATCGAGCTCCGTCAATGGGCGAATGCACTAGCTCCGAACCAGTCAAAATGGAGAGCGAAGGGTCAGTATTTTCACACCGCTGACGAGGCCTACCTCCGCTTTTTAGTGCAGGAAGAACAGAGGGTTATTGAGATTGGTTGCGGCACAGGAAATCTCCTCGCGGCACTCAAACCTCGATACGGCGTTGGGCTGGATCTAAGTCCCGCGATGATTCAAATCGCAGCCGAATCTCACCCAGACTTACACTTCTTCGTTCTGGATGCCGAGAATACGCAAGCACTTGGTACCATCCAAAACCTTGGTCCCTTTGATGTAATCCTGCTCGACAGTACGCTTGGGTTTCTCTCGGATATCCAACAATTTCTTATTCAATTATCTCCTCTGTGTCATCAGGACACCCGGCTTGTGATTACTTCACATTCGTATCTATGGGAACCATTGTTTGCGCTGGGGACGCTTCTTCGACTTCGTCTTTCTGCTCCTCCCATAACCTGGCTTAGATTAGGCGATATCGAGAATCTTCTTAAGCTTGGAGGCTTCGAAACTGTCAAGCAAGAGTCGCGCCTAATTTCTCCATATCGGTTCCTTGGAATTGGCAGTTTATTTAATCGATTCATCGCGACGCTACCGTTTATTCAAAAAGCAGGTTTCCGTCACTATTTAGTCGCACGTCCTATTCCCAAAACCGAAAACACTCACGCACTCTCTGCATCGGTAGTCATTCCTTGTCGTAATGAGAGAGGAAACGTTGAGGCCGCAGTAAAGCGGCTACCCATCTTCTGTCAGGATCTGGAGATCATCTTCGTTGAAGGAAACAGTGAGGACTCAACTTGGGATGAAATATTGCGGGTTCAAAAACTTTATGCCAACCGAAAGATTTCCACCCTCAAACAACCTGGGACTGGCAAAGGCGATGCAGTTAGAGCGGCCTTTGAAGCTGCAAATGGAGATATTTTAATCATCCTCGATGCCGATCTTACAGTCCCACCTGAAGATATTCCGAAGTTCCATGATGCGATAGCATCCGGTCAGGGTGAGTTTATTAATGGTTCGCGCATGATTTATGGCATGGAGGACGGCGCGATGCGATTTTTGAATCGCATCGCAAATCACTTCTTTGCAAAAGTATTCAGCTATCTACTTAATCAAACATACACCGACACACTCTGTGGAACCAAAGTACTTCGTCGCACTCATTACCAAGCGATCTCCATGAATCGCACTTACTTCGGAGATTTCGACCCGTTTGGGGATTTCGACCTTATTTTTGGAGCAGCAAAATTAAACCTTAGGGTGGTAGAAATTCCAATTAGATACGCCAGTCGCCTATATGGCACAACTCAAATCTCGCGCTTTCGTCATGGATTATTGCTCTGTCGGATGGTGATTTTCGCTTGGCGTAAATTAAAAGCCCTGTGACCCACATTATGCCAGCGTCTCACGGTCTACAAGTTTTCCTTAAGGTCCAGCTTCTATTATTCAGCATTTTTGTGGTACTCAATGCGGTTCTTTTTCTTAATGCTGTACCTGTGCTCCATGATAGCCACGATCTTGATTTAACTCATCCTGTTTATGCAGGTGCGGCTGATGGACAACGGTACTGGGGCGTCGCGAAAACTCTCATCGATGACGGTACATTCCGTTACGCATATGAGCCTGGCGATCTCAGGCCGCTAAAGCGAGGAGGGCCAATTCCGCCAATTGTGTTCGCCGGGTTGATGAGTCTTTCGAGTTTTGAAGATGCACCTCTGCTAATCATTTCTTTCCAGGCGCTGCTGCTCTTTGCTACTAGTCTTCTGTCTCGTACACTCGCGGCCCCTTTTTCTATCAGCAAAAATCTTGTCCAGGGACTAGTACTCTTCAATCCGAGTCTTATTGGCCTTGTCCACCATGCTCAAAG
>CAJWIY010000086.1 GCA_913042205.1 uncultured Gammaproteobacteria bacterium | reverse complement strand
GTGGTGCCGGTGGCCAGACTCGAACTGGCACGAGGTTTCCCTCTCCGGATTTTAAGTCCGGTATGTCTACCAATTCCATCACACCGGCATGTGCGACCGTTGGCACTTAGATTTGGGGAGTATACAGTCTCCAGATTGATTTAACAGTCACTCAAGGAAACGCGCTTCGGATCGGCGCTTTTAAACGTAGAGCCATAAAATCATTCGGGATCGGACTTACCAACACTCGGAAGCAGATGTGGCCAAGCCGCCTTTAAATATGTGCCCATCGACCACAACGTCAAAAGTGCAGCCAAGACCAACATCCAAAGTCCCGGATGAGTCGGCTTCAATTCAATGGGAAGCGCGAGACACGCTGTGATTGCAAGCATTTGACTCGCTGTTTTAACCTTACCCAGCCAACTAACTGCGACCTGCGTACGTTGGCCGATTTCAGACATCCATTCACGTAGGGCGCTGACAACAATTTCCCGTCCAATGATTACGATTGCCGAGAGTGTCACCAACGACGAGTTAAAAGCATCAACCAATAAAACCAGAGCCGCGGCCACCATCAGTTTATCAGCGACAGGATCCAAAAACGCACCAAACGCAGACTCCTGCTCCCAACGACGAGCAAGCCAACCGTCCAACCAATCGGTCAAGGCAGCCCCGATAAATATTACCGCTGCGATTTCTCCCGAGTATTGCATCGGGATGAACCACACGAGCACAAGGACTGGAATTAGCAAAACGCGCAACAATGTCAAAAAGTTCGGTAAATTCACAAAGATGTCTCAGTCGGTGTGCAGCGCAAAGTATACCAACTCTGCCGTTTGGTGGCTCATCCCTGCAACCCTTGCTATATCCGAGACGCTCGCACGGGCCAGTTCCCGAATACCACCAAAATGTCTCAATAACGCCTGACGCCTCTTTGGTCCAACCCCGGGAATACCCTCAAGCGGGCTCTGTGAACGAGACTTACTTCGAGATTGCCGGTGCTTGGTAATCGCAAACCGGTGGGCCTCGTCCCGAATATGCTGGATGAGATGCAACGCCGGTGATGTCGATGGTAACGTCAATTCCTCTCCGGTATCCGCGCGATGTAGCAACTCAAAACCGGCCCTACGCGATGGACCCTTAGATATGCCCAGCAGAAAAATATCGTGTATTCCGAGCTCAGAAAGAATCTCGATGGCCTCGGTCAGTTGCCCCTTGCCCCCGTCAATTATTAAGACATCAGGTAGAGGTATTTCCCCCGATTTAATCCGTCGATATCGTCGAGAGAGTGCTTGTCGCATGGCTGCATAATCATCGCCGGCCTGAACATCGGTGATATTAAAAATTCGGTAGTCACTCTTCAGCGGTCCGGAGATATCAAAAACCACGCAACTAGCGACTGTCGCCTCTCCCGACGTGTGACTGATATCGAAGCATTCAATTCTTTCAGGAATATCAAGCGCAAATCGCTCGGCAAAGTCGTTGAGCCGTTTTGCCTGACCGTCTCGTGTCGCCAGACGCAGCGCCAGAGACTCCTCAGCGTTTGTTTTTGCCAAATCGAGAAACTGCTGACGAACGCCCCGAACCGCGTGCGTTATGCGCACCTTTCGACCACACCGGTGTGAAAAAGCGTCAGCCACCAGTACCGCTTCGTTTAATTGATGAGAGCAAATCAACTCGGTCGGGATAGAGCGTCCTGAGGATAGGTAGTACTGAGGGACAAAGGCATCAAGAATTTCTTCAGGGGATTCAGACAGACCAAGGTCAGGGAACTGACTATTAACACCGAGAACACGTCCACCACGCACGCTCAAAACAGCGACGCAAACCCCACCGCTCTGCTGAAAGACTGCGATCGCATCAAGATCGGCGGAATCACTTTCCATGACCTGCTCTGACTGAACGCGACGAACACGGGCGATGGTATTGCGATATCGCGCCGCTTTCTCAAACTCTAATGCCTGCGCCGCCTCGTCCATTCGCGCCTCTAGGGATGCGATAAGCTCCCCATTGAGACCTTCCAAAAACAACCGCGTATATTCCAAATCCTCGGCATATTCAGTTTCAGATATAAAGTTTACGCAAGGAGCACTGCATCGGCCAATTTGGTATTGCAGACAGGGCCGGCTGCGGTTCTGAAATACGCTCTGCTCACACTGCCGAATCTGAAAAGTTTTCTGAATCAGGTTTAGCGTTGATTTTACAGCCCCTGCAGAAGGGAAAGGTCCAAATGTCTTCCCTCGACTCTGACGATTTCCACGACGATAGTAGAGACCCGGAAAAGGGTGCTCAGTATTCATGAAGACATAGGGATAGGACTTATCATCACGGAGCAGAATATTGTACGGAGGGCGCGAGTCTTTGATTAAATTCTGCTCAAGGAGTAACGCTTCCACTTCATTACGCGTGACTGTTACATCGATGCTAGCAATCTTCGAAACCAACGCCATGGTCTTCGATGCCAGCCCACCGCCCCGAAAATAACTGGAGACGCGAGACTTCAGGTTTTTGGCTTTACCAACATACAAAACTTTTCCATTAGCACTCTTCATCTGATAAATGCCAGGGCGGACTGTGAGGTTTTTGAGGAATCGTGATACGTCGAAGTCTTTCATCCGTTAATTCTAACCCCTTCATTCTATGGTTGTAGACCATGCCCAATGACCCGACAACCGATATCAACTCAATTCGATCAAGCCATGGAAACTTAACAATCAATCAGAAGTATCTACGAAGGCTCCCGAAGAAGTCGCGTGCATCAAGCAACAACACTAAGATCATAATGGTTAGAAATAAAATTCAGTGATCGATTTGGGTAGCTCCGATTCATCCGGAAGGAAAATCTCTCGCGACTTCAAGCCAAATTAATTGGCTCTATTATTTCGGTTTAAACTCGCGAGACCATTTCAGTTACCGCCGCCGTTGGCATTGATCAACCGATCTTTATAGCTTTCCTAGATAATCACGATCAATAAAATCATGCCTAGCGCGAGACGATAGGCAACAAAAGGAAGTAGCCCGATACGTTGGATCCACGTCAGAAATAGTTGGATGCATAGGTAGGCAGACAGGAAGCTCACGATTACACCAACCAGGATAGTGTCCCATGCCACTGGTTCGGTAGCCTCTATTAAATCGTTCATTTTCAAAGCAGCGGCACCCAGTATTATTGGAACTGAGAGCAGGAACGAAAATTTTGCAGCCACGCGTCGAGATAACCCGAGCCACAGCGCCGCTGTCAAAGTAATTCCAGATCGGGATGTCCCGGGAATCAGCGCCAAGGCCTGCGCACATCCGATCAGTATCGCCTGTCTCAGGTCAATGCCACCAAAACCGGAGCGTCCTCGCTGGTAGTGCGCCCACCACAGTAGTAAGCCAAAGCCAACCGTGGCAAGCACAATCACGAATTCATTTCGCAGGCTTGTTTCAACAAAATCTTTTGCTAGTAGCCCGGTCAATACCGCCGGGAATGTAGCCAGACCGATCAGCCAACCGAGCCTTGCTTGGCGCGGATACCGTCTGCCAAAACCTACCAACATAGCCGTCACGATTCGCTTGATCTCAACCCGTAGACTGAGAATTACTGCTCCGAGCGTACCGAAATGTACCGCAACATCAAAAGCGAGGCCCTGATCAGGCCAGCCAAATATTACTGACGGCAGAATCAAGTGAGCTGAACTCGAGATTGGCAGGAATTCTGTCAGCCCCTGAATGAGTGCCAAAAAGAGTGCATGATCAATGGTCATATAATTTCGATGGCTGTTCCGCCAATGGTTTCCACGATACCGTTTTCCTTAGATACAGAGGCGTCAGTCGGTTACCTTCGGTCCATTTTGAAGTATCAATCTGGGATGCCAGATCACGCAGTGACTCAAGAGTCGGTCTCACCAGAATCAATTTCGCGTCGAACCTGTGAGCCTCATCCGCATGACAAACCCACGTCTGATCACTGTTTAATTCGGTGAGCGGCAACAACCCTAAGGACTGATAAGTGCCATCGCTATGCTTTTTAGTACCAACGTAAACCTCACCCATTCGCGCATCTACAATCGCTCCCTTAGAACTCTTTGCCATATGGCCGAGAAGGGACAGTTGATCGATCGGTAAAACGCGCAAGGGTCGTACCAAATCCAGAGCATGTACAAAA
>CAJWIY010000085.1 GCA_913042205.1 uncultured Gammaproteobacteria bacterium | reverse complement strand
TGCCATTGTGAGGACTGTCAGCATTTCTCCGGGGCGCCCTGCACAACTGCGGTCATCGTTCCTGAAGACGAATTGATAGTGAAGGGCAAGCTTACAGGGTTTAAGACCGTTGGCGACAAAGGCGGGTTCGTTCATCGTTATTTCTGTCCTGTGTGCGGCACGCCCGTAATAGTAAACCCAGAAGGTTTATTGGGCATGAAAGCGATAAAAGCATCAAGTCTTGATGATTCATCGTGGGTCAGGCCCCAGATGGACATATTTTTGAAGAGCAAACAACCGTGGATTGAGCTGGCTGCTGAAACTCAAAAATTCAACGAAGGCGCGAGTTCGAACTAGGCCTCGGACATGAAATACATTGTCGCTGGTAACCAACTCGAGAAAATTGGCTCCGTCGAGAATTTGATCGCTTGGGTTGGTATTGGTGCTTATTTGGCTAGGGAGTCGAGCTGCGCCGGTGTTGCGCGTCGTGATCTCTGCTTACGGGGCTCACGCACACACAGAGTTGCGCATCGAAGGTAGTCTGAGTACATGGTTGAAGTCGTCAAGAAAAGCATTCTCGAGGTTGCTGACGACGTGGTCACGCTATCAGCACTTCCTCCTCTAATGGCGAAGCTGGCCGGAAGAGAGCACCAAACTGGCGCCACATTAGGCTTTACCTCGGGTGTCACTGCGCCCAGGATATCCTCAGAGACAGTCGATAATTCTGTTTATTGTTGATTTACTTGAAAAAAATGCAACGGTCCCAGCTATATCATACTGGCCTAATTTTTGCGGATTATTAAGCACCTGACGACCGGCGACCAAAGTGTGACCTTTCCTCAATGTAAGCCACATGGCCAGCAACCAAAACGAGCAACGTTTAAACGCATAGCGAATGCAGTCATAGCTTACATCGCACTCTCAATGTCCTTTGATGCGCGCTCCGATGCTTTCACGTTAGATGTTGATGCGAATGGCAAAACCGAGCCGCTAACCGATGGATTATTGATCATACGACACCTCTTCGGTTTTGAAGACGACACTCTAACTACTAATGCAATCGGTGCGGATGCTCAAAGGTCAGATGGGGCATCGATTGAAGCCTACCTGCTGGATCACAGATCGTTATTAGACGTTGATGCTGATGGTGAGGTTGGGCCATTGACCGATGGATTACTGATTATTCGACACTTGTTTGGCTTCTCGGATGACGCGTTGATCGCTGGAGTCGTTCCTGTGTCGGCCACACGTTCTACTGCCGATTCGGTAATGGATTACTTAGGAACGTTGATTGATACGGATAACGATGGTCTTTTGGACAGCGTTGATCCGTTTCCATTCGACAAACTAAACGGATACTCAGAATTGACTGAATCTTCCTGGTCCTGCGCCTCGGAGGCTAGAGGGCCGAGCGGTGGATTTCAGTTTACCGATACCGGCCTAGTTATGACTTTGGAAGAGGAAGTTTCAGAACAAAATCTCAAACTAGAAATAGGCTTACCCTGTAGTCCGGACGAGTGTCTTGACCAGGGATATCAGTATCTGGAGAAGCGGCGATTGGTTCCTTCCACTGTCGTTGGGAATGAAGTGACGTTTGACCTTGTAGCGCCAACTCACAAACGTTTCGAATTAAAGGTCGAGGCTATCTATAAAAACTGCACTGCGGTTCTTACAGATTCATTTCGGTATGCTTCGGGCGTACGGGAGAACGATGCTTTTTTATTGCCTGAGGGCATCAGCATAAACGAGCAGAGGTATGCTGGTTTTGAGTTGCCAGCGCCCAGTGCTGCTCCCTTGGTTTTAGCGGGCTTTCGATCGGCAGACGGGACTGGGTATAGCGACCCACCGGCTTGGAACTCGTCGTGGAGCCTCCTTGCAGATAGAGGAAGGCTATTTGAGGGCGATAGCAAGCTAAAGATCGGTTTATTCGGTGACTTGACAGAAATTCATTGGAAACTAGCTGTTGAACTAATCGAGTTACTGCACAAAATTGCTCCCGATCTAGAGGCAGATTTTGCGGACAACTACGGTGAGATAACACTGCCGATTTTCATTCAGGTGTGTGAGGACTGGGAGCAGAATTCGTTCTTTTCGAAATGTGAAAACAGGCCAAAGGGGGAGCTAAATGGCAGTCCTACGGAAGATTCTTACTTTATATGGGTGGACGTTACTGGATATTACAACCCAGGCTTCTACGGAAATTTTCCAACCATTCGCCACGAGTTTGGGCATGCGGTCGGCTTACAACATCATCTCTGCTCTGGTGGGCAAATGCCAGTCAACGAGATGAGGCCCCAAACACTTTCGTTCAGCCTCAAAGAACTCGCCATGATAGCTTTGATTCATGATGACCGATTCCCCACCGGATCGGACAAGAGTTTTGATCAGACTCGCGAAGCCTTGGGCATCATCATGGACGATAACGTTCAAGCCTATCTGGATGACCCTGACTTGGTATGCGAAGACTCCGCGTATGACCAGACCTGGGGACCACTCTGGAACGAGTATCAGAGAAACGCGGTCATCGACTCAGGCACGCCTATTAGCGAGTAACATCCGAACAAGTACGAAATAAGGAAAAACAACATTACAAGTCGCACAAGTATGCTGGTCTCTATATTTTTCGGCCTACTTTTGTTGGCAGCTTCCTGCGCCCATGCGCGGACGCAATCTTTAGACACGGACGGTGACGATATCCCAGATTAATTTGATGCCGATGACGATGGGGACGGTCTGTTAGATCCGTTGGATTCTGATCCGACCGATTCCGGCCAGAAATGAAACTCTTTTTTGTAACACTTACATCTTTAATCTCCCTACTGACGCAATTAGCTCGCACGCTGCCTTTTCTGGTTTTTTTTCGTGGCTGAAATCACCCGTGCGGGTACCAATGGTGATGGCGTTCCGGACAACGTTGATAACTGTATTTCAGTAGCTAACCCGGGTGAAGAGTATTTCGCGGCAACCGCTTCATCATAGAAAATGAAAAGCCTGCGCTGTCCCGCTGTTGTGTCTGAGCCAATACTCATCGCGCCAACCAGGGTGTATTCTTATCTATTGCCGAAGTCTTGGGAGAGGAGCGCATGGACACTACTGCAACGCAGATCAGCAGCTATGAAAAGACGCTCTTCGAGGCGCGGACATCTGACGGGCATCTCATTAGGCACGATATCTACCGCAGAGGTGCAGGCGCGCCTATCGTATTACTCCAAGAGCTTCCTGGTATTGGTCAGGAAACCCTGTCCCTCGCCGATGAATTGGTTAATGCAGGCTTTGAGGTCGTTATGCCACATCTGTTTGGACCTCTAGGTAAAACGTCAATCGGTGGCAATCTAGTTCGGGTCATGTGTCTCAGAAGAGAATTTTGGTTGATGAGCAGCGATCGATCGAGCCCGATAGCAGACTGGATTCGTCTTCTCTGCAGAGAAGTTAGGGATCAGAGGAGTGCCAAAGGTGTCGGTGTTATTGGCATGTGCCTCACAGGCAATTTCGCAATACAGCTTATCGGCGATGACAGCGTCCTGGCAGCTGTGGCGTCACAACCTGCAATGCCTTTTTTCAAACAGGGGGCCTTGCATATGACTCCGGATGACATCAGACAGAGTCGCGACGCCCTGGATAGCAAAGGTCCTATGCGACTATTGCGTTTTGAAGGCGACCCACTTTGCACCAAGGAAAAATCTGAGTGTGTGCATCGAGCTTTTAATGATGACGGCACGACGAGAGTTCAGGAGATAACGATACCGGGGAAAGGTCATTCCGTACTAACGTTAGACTTTGTGGATGTAGCGGGGCACCCAACACGCGCTGCCTTGGACAACGTAATCCAATACTTGAGTAGTCATTTGAACCTAGTCTAGAGGGCTGGAACTTGATTTCTTGTCGGTAAGTTCGACTTTCAAAATGCGGTAGCAGATAACCTTGCTTATGAGAGCCGGTTGTTTTCGGTTCTAAGTCCAATTGCTATGAGTTGTCTCACCGCATCTGCTCTCGAAATACTCGATCCCCGCAGCTGTCTCTGTCGGGAGGCTGAATGTCCATACGCGTTCGAGGCTTCGGCTCAAGTGTTGGTGAAGCTGATAAAAATATCTATCCTTGGGGCATTGAAAATCTCTAGGGGGCGATCTGGCTACTGAAGTCTGGAGTGCCTGCCCAACGGGCCGAATCACTGTTACGCAAGACGGCTATCCTTTTTAAAGCATCAGGGTTGGCCAAACCCCAGGGTGCTAAACCGGTCAACACCCGAATGATATTTTCCGCCTGACGAATCGGACATTCCTCAAGGAAAGTTGGGGAGAAACCAGCAAGGTGCGGAGTGACAATAACATTTGACA
>CAJWIY010000084.1 GCA_913042205.1 uncultured Gammaproteobacteria bacterium | reverse complement strand
AACGCATCATGACATCACAAGATATTTTATGACCATTACCGAAGCTGCTCAATTGGTTATACAAGCAGGAGCTATGTCCAAAGGGGGAGATGTGTTTGTTTTGGATATGGGAGAGTCTGTAAAAATTTTGGATCTCGCTGTACGAATGATCCAGCTTTCTGGTTTGACTGTGCGGGATGAGGAGAATCCAGATGGTGATATTGCTATTGAAGTCATAGGTCTTCGGCCAGGAGAGAAACTCTATGAGGAACTGTTGATAGGAGATGATGCAGTTCAGACTGATCACCCGAAGATCATGAGAGCGAGTGAACACTTCATACCCTGGGCAAAACTTGAGCCTGAACTTCAGGTCCTCAAGCATCGTCTTGAATGTGGCGATGTAGAGAATGGTCTTGAGATACTCATTCGTCTTGTAGCTGAGTTTGAGCCGGAGGGCAGGCTGGTTGACACGATCCATGTGGCCCGGAACATGCAGTCGTCATAGGAATCATTTAGCCGCGCTACAGCATTAGCCTCTCCTATGAAAAGATAACCAGTTTGAGGCCGGTTAAGCACCGACGGTGGGTGGTCGTCCTTTATCCCTCGGGACGGTGACAATAAACTGAGACTATCAGGTCGTCCGAATAAGGCTTGATTTGATAGTCGGCTGTGTCAGCACAAAGAGGCTTGATCGATATCCCCTCATCTCTGCTAGCTGATAAGCTTTTGAGAGACTCACTGATGAGAGATCCACTGGAATAATATTGAGCAGTGATACTGCGAGATAAACCCTATTTCGTCTGTCACCATAACCTAGGACAATGCGTCCCTAGAGAGAGGGAACCGGTGGACATTCGTTTTTATTCACTCACGACTTGTTCCGCCGAATTTATATTCCGACATATCGTAATATTTGTCCTACACCTTCGGATTTCTCATTTCTTGACTCCAATGTGATTTCTCTGGTGTTCACTAGCCAATAAGGCTCTGGTATTTATATAAAAGCAGCAGCATCGTGTTATCGAAACGAAATCGGTATGATGAATCTGGTATCTTTGGAAGTTATTTTAATCAAGGTCATAACCTAGGAAGCTGAATGATTCATAAATGCCTATTTCCTGTGGCGGGTTACGGCACAAGATTCCTGCCTGCGACAAAGTCGTCTCCTAAAGAAATGTTACCTGTAGTGAATAAGCCGTTGATTGAGTATGCGGTACAAGAAGCTGTTGACGCAGGACTTACGCGGATTGGTTTTGTGACCGGACGGGGCAAGCGTGCGATCGAGGATCACTTTGATAAAAATTATGAACTTGAGGACCAAATAAGGGGTACGGGTAAGGAAGGTCTGATTCAACCAACGCGTGATTTGATTCAAGCATGTGAATTTTCTTACACCCGACAGAAAGAAATGAAGGGTCTTGGTCATGCGGTTTTGACAGGAGAAACTTTGATTGGCGATGAGCCTTTTGCGGTTGTATTGGCGGATGACCTCTGTATCACAGAAGGTGATGGTGTCTTGACACAGATGGTCAAATTGTTCCGCCAGTTTCGTTGTTCAGTGATAGCTGTGGAAGAGGTACCTGATGATCAAATCCATCATTACGGGGTGGTCGCCGGTGAACTACTGAAGGATGGCGTGCATCGAATAACAGATATGATCGAGAAGCCGTCTCTAGAAGAGGCTCCTTCTAACCTCGGTATCATCGGACGTTACATATTGACTTCAGACATTTTTGATATTTTGCGAGTAACACCACCCGGAAAAAACGGTGAACTTCAAATCACTGATGCGCTCAAAAGACAAGCACAAGATGGCTGTGTTTTGGCTTTTCGATTTAAAGGCAGGCGTTTTGATTGTGGTTCTATTGATGGATTCGTCGATGCTACCAACCACTGTTATGAAAAGTTTTATAAGAGCGTACGCTAAGATTTTATGAAATTAGCTATTGTTGGCACAGGATATGTGGGATTGGTAACAGGTGCCTGTTTTGCAGAAATGGGCAACCATGTCGTGTGTGTGGATATCGATAAGGATAAAATAACGCATCTAAACCGTGGTGATATTCCGATTTTTGAGCCAGGCCTCGAACAGATGGTTAAGCGGAATACCAAACGTGGTTCGCTAAAATTTTCAGACGACTTAAAGTTATCTCTCGATGGCGCACATGTGGCAATGATAGCTGTAGGTACACCTTCCGGTGAAGATGGGTCGGCTGACCTCAGCCACGTGCTAGAAGTGGCTCGCGGTATTGGTGAACATATGACCGATTATCTTGTCGTTGCAGATAAGTCGACGGTTCCGGTGGGTACCGCTGAAAAAGTAAGGGCAGAAATTAATAAGGTGCAATCCGTACATGGTGTGGATATCCCGTTTGATGTTGTCAGTAATCCTGAGTTTTTAAAAGAAGGTACTGCGGTGGAGGACTTCATGCGTCCAGATCGTGTGGTTGTTGGCACTGAATCCGAACAAGCGCGTAATATTTTGGGTGAGTTGTATGAGCCTTTCAGTCGTACCCGTGAAAAGCTTGTTTTTATGGGTTTGCGTGATGCGGAAATGACTAAGTATGCGGCGAATGCGATGCTAGCGACTAAAATCTCGTTCATGAACGAAATAGCCAATCTCTGCGAGCGTTTGGGGGCAGATGTTGAAAACGTGCGCAAAGGGATAGGTGCTGATCCTAGAATCGGGTTCAGCTTTATCTTTCCCGGATGTGGCTACGGCGGCTCGTGTTTTCCAAAAGATGTGAAAGCTATACTTGGGATGGCGAGAGAGGTCGAATTTTCTCCTATCTTAATGCAGGCCGTTGAAGATCGAAATCAGAAGCAGAAATATCGTTTAGTCGAGCGGATTATTGAGAGTTTCGGTGAAGATCTGAGCGAGTTGGTTTTTGGTGTATGGGGATTGGCTTTTAAGCCTGGAACCGACGATATCCGTGAGGCATCGAGCACGGTTGTGATCCGAGAGATCATTGCACGTGGTGCTGTCGTTAAAGCGCACGATCCGGTGGCAATGGGATCAATCACCGGTGAATTCGATGCGGAGTGGATCGGAAGAAAGCTTATCTTCTGTGGCGATCAATATGACGCCGTAAAGGATGTCGACGCACTCATTTTGATCACAGAATGGAATCTTTTCAGACAGCCTGATTTCGAAATTATGGAACGGATGATGAAGAATAAATCGATCTTCGATGGTCGTAACCAGTATGATCCAAAGCGTCTGAGGGAACAGGGCTGGGAGTATGTCGGTATCGGTCGATGAATGCGCTGCCCATTGTATGGGATGCAGCCTACAGCCCAGAGTTCCCAGAAGCGCATCGGTTTCCGATGGCAAAATTTCGGCTACTCAAAGAGTGGGTTGACCAAAACGTTCCACAGACTCAGTGCTTTTCACCAACGCCTTGTTCCCTTGATGTACTACTTCAGACTCATGAATTGCAATATGTGAGGGATTTTCAGGCAGGGACTTTAGATCCAAAAGCGGCCAGAGAGATAGGGCTTCCGTGGAGCACTGGTTTACGTGATCGAACGATTCTTGCGCTCGGTGGATCGATTAAGACCTGTGAGCTCGCTAAAGAATATGGGCTCGCAAGTCACTTAGCTGGAGGCACCCACCATGCGTACCGTGATCATGGGTCAGGCTTTTGTATCTATAACGACCTTGCAGTGTCTGCCCGATATTTGGTGAGTCAAGGCCTCGCCTCTCGCGTTTTGATTTTTGATTGCGATGTTCATCAGGGTGATGGTACGGCATCGATTCTGGCTCACGATGCTCAAGTCTTTACCTGTTCAATTCATGCGGAGAAGAACTTTCCAGTTCGAAAGGTAGCAAGTGATCTGGATGTAAATTGTCCGGATGGCATGACCGATGATGATTATTTGGCAGTTGTATTTGAAACACTCGAGTCTTTGATTGCTGGATGGCATCCTGATTTTGTTATCTATGATGCGGGTAGTGATGTGCACGTGGACGATGCGCTAGGTCGATTATCGATTACAACTGACGGTTTGTATCGGAGAGATTATGGTGTGTTGTCGCGGGTACGGGGCGCTAGTATTCCCTGTGCGACTGTTATTGGTGGTGGCTATGACAAAGACCGTGCTCGTGTTGCCGAGCGTCATGGGATTAGTGTTTCTGCCGCCGCTTCAATATTTCCTGACAAGCTGGTTGGTAATACCGTTTAAAAATTTCCGCGAGAGACTTGTCTTTCCTGCCTCGGCTGGCATAATGCCCGCCTGTTTCGATATTGCCCTACTAGGCCAGGGCTTAGAAGCGATCTGGTCGGTCCCGTTCGTCTAGAGGCCTAGGACTCCGCCCTTTCACGGCGGCAACAGGGGTTCGAATCCCCTACGGGACGCCACTTGCGGGAATAGCTCAGTTGGTAGAGCACAACCTTGCCAAGGTTGGGGTCGCGAGTT
>CAJWIY010000083.1 GCA_913042205.1 uncultured Gammaproteobacteria bacterium | reverse complement strand
TTTTACTCAGATGTTTAGGTTACAAAATTAACCTTTAAATTCTGGATAAGCCGCAACTCCAATGTCTGTAGAGTCTGAACCGGCTTCTTCCTCTTCGGGGCTTAACCTGATGCCCAGAGTAAATTTCAAGATAGCCCAAACAATGAGAGACGCCACAAAAGTCCAGCCAAAAATCGCGCCCAGTCCGGTGAGCTGTCCCATGAGGGTGGCATCGCTACTGGTGATCAACACCGCGAGTAACCCCCAAATGCCTGCCGTACCGTGCACAGAGATTGCCCCGACCGGATCGTCGCACTTCAGCTTATCTAGCAGCGTGATGGACCCAACGACGATGACACCACCAACGGCTCCAATAAACATCGACGCCGCGTGAGAACCAGAAAGAGGCTCCGCTGTTATTGAAACTAATCCTGCCAACGCACCATTCAACGCCATAGTGATATCTGCTTTTCCGAACGCTATCCGGGATACGATCAAAGCCGCCACTGCGCCGCAGGCTGCCGCCATATTCGTGTTCACAAATACTTGGGCAACGGCGTTCGCCTCATCGATATTAGACAGTTTCAACTCTGATCCGCCATTAAAACCGAACCAACCGAACCACAGGATGAAAGTCCCTAAGGTGGCCAACGGCATATTCGCGCCAGGCATAGCATTGATCGAGCCATCTTCGTTATATTTACCAGCTCGCGGCCCGAGGAGTATTACACCAGCCAACGCTGCTGCTGCACCGCACATGTGAACGATCCCTGAACCTGCAAAATCTACAAATCCAGCTTCAGAGAGGAAGCCACCGCCCCAACTCCAACTACCCTGGATCGGGTAAATAAATGCTGTCATCACTACAGCGAACAACAGGAATGACCAGAGTTTAATTCTCTCTGCTACCGCTCCCGAGATAATTGACATTGCTGTCGCTACGAAAACAACCTGAAAAAAGAAATCCGATCGAGCGGAGTAATAAACGTCGCCGCCTGACGCTAGTACATCGTCGACTGTGTTTTCAGGCCCGAGCATCATCCCGCCCGCATACATAAGGTCATATCCGATCACCATGTACATAATGCATGCGATCGAGAACAAGGCTACGTTCTTCGTCAGGATCTCCGATGTATTCTTCGCGCGAACCATACCCGCTTCTAACATCGCAAATCCTGGTGCCATGAACATAACCAACGCGCCCATGACTAGGAAGTAGAACGTATCTACCGCATAGGCTAATTGTGTTAAGTCTTCCAAAATTCTTCTCCGTCTTTTATTTAGCTATTACAGCCAATCCCAAGGCCCCTTGAGGGTCTAACCCACGCCGTAAGCGCGCCAAATCACTTCTGCAGTTTATGTGCCACATTATTTATCTATAAAAAACAGCCGCTTGCGGAAATATTGAGTAATTAGCAGTCGCTCTTCGCACTCTGATGGTGCAACAATGTCACGCTAAAGGGCGCTCTAATTCAGAAACACTTTTACTAAATGCAAATCGACCAATAAAGAGTATTCTCTAACTGACAACAATTATTATTAACGACGTAGGGAATTCTTAATAATGAATCAATCTTTATCCATCGACGAACTAGTAGATATCATCGGTAGATCCGCGAGATCGGCGGTGGAGCTCATTGCAAAGACTTCGCCATTGGATATCAGGACGGTTGAAACGGCAGTTGAGAGCGGCCTTGGTAAAATTAAAGATCGTTTAGCCAATGATTTCGAGCTCGTCCAAAAGACAGAACACGAGACCAATGTCGAGTTGTTAGAGGTATTGAAAAAACAAGTGGGCGAGCTAGAGGAGCGGATTTCTGAGCTAGAAAAAGATTCAGGCGCTTAAGTTTCTGGCTCCGTCCTTGGGGCTTGATACAAAAAAGGCCTCCCGAAGGAGGCCTTTCCCGTTTTCCTGGTTTTTGAGGGTGCAAAGGGAGAGTACCAGGATAATGAACTCTTTCTAAATCATGTATTTAGAAGCTTTTGCCTATCGATAAAACCAAGGCTTCGCCATTGCTTGCAGCGATGTCATCATCTGGGAAGATAATACTGACTCCTAAATCGATTTCGGAGACTGTGGTCCCAAAACCAAGCTCAAAGTAACTACCCGCGAAGTCCTGGCCAAAGCTTCCGTACGTTGCTGAAAAACCAGCCCCAAGGTCTGCCGACAATGCGGTAAAGCTGTAGTCGCTATCGTCTCCATCCCAAGTTCCAGCAGAATACTCTAAGCTGACCGGGCCGTACCCGAAGTTGGTATTGATCTCTTCATAAGTGTCGTCGAAATCGCCAGTGTAGTAATAACCTGTAAAACCAACGCTCACGCTGAGATCCCCTAAATCGGCACCGTATCCAAAGTAGCCATCCACTTCTAAACCGTCGCCCACGTCGGCTGACCATACACCGGCATAAAAACCGCCGTTTTCGTAGTCCGCTCCAGCACTTGCTGAAGAGTTCTTTTGGAAAAAGCCACGATAGTAATATTCAGAGACGTACCCCACGTTGTAGGACATCTCCGCTGTGGCAACGCTTGATACCATCAGCGAGCTGCCAAAAACCGCTAGAGCAGTTAATGAGCTAACAATTGTTTTCATAATCTCTCCTAAGATTTATTAAGGACAAACCTAACTAATCGGTTCGCCTTTTACAGATTGCAAGAAAGAAGCCAACTATTAATTGGCTTGTAAAACAGCAGCTTATAAGGAGAGTGAAATACTTGTCACCTAGTGCGAGCCTCTATTCAAGGCAATGACGCACACTAATGGTGCGTAATGTTTTTGTTACAGCTGCTCTAGATATCGATCTAATCGATCACTATTTAATGCGAAATTGTCCTTGAAATCGTCCGCCGCGGATTTAATTTCTGACATGTTGACCGCCTCACCGACTTGAATAACACCTACCATCGCCATTGCAACATGCGGGTCACACTGATAGACGTAAACCCCTTCGGTGTTGAGTGTGACACTGATCTCTTCGCTCAATGCACCAGCCCAAGTCTCAGCTCCATCGGGAACCATCCCGTTGATTGAAACCGAATTATGAGCAAGGTCAGTGGCTTTGAAGTGAACGGTGTCACCCTTAGAAATCTTGATTACTGCGGGCTCGAATATCATGGTCCCTCCAGGGCCAGAGTTCAGCATTTTTACTTCATGCTCCGAACCACTTGAGAGTTCTACTTTGGGTAGTGGCTGACTCGCGGCGTTTTGTCCGGCAACTTCTTGTTGTTCATCTGATTTTGAGGCACGAACTAGCGTACCCGCTGGCTTAAGTCTCTCTCGCATCTCCTGATTCGTTCCAGGGGGTGTCGCAAACCCTGAGCCAGCTACAAAAACCGTCAAGAATATAAACTGGAAAATAGAAACCAACTTTCTCACTAAAAACTCCTGTGAAGACCCGAAAAGCCGTTGACGCGGCGCGATTATAGACTGACTAACTGGTTACGTCGAACAGCTCTCTACCAATCAGCATTCGCCTGATTTCACTCGTGCCGGCACCGATCTCGTATAGCTTTGCATCCCTTAATAGACGTCCAGTTTGGTAGTCATTTATGTAGCCGTTTCCACCCAGTGCTTGAATAGCCTGCAACGCATGCTGCGTTGCTCTCTCGGCCGCATATAAAATACAGCCCGCTGCGTCAATCCGGGTTGTGCGACCCTCATCACAGGCCCGGGCTACCGCATAGACATACGCCCTTGCTGCATTAGTCTCAGTATACAAATCTGCGAGCTTTCCCTGCATCAACTGGAATTCACCAATGGGACTGCCAAATTGTTTTCTTTCATGAATGTAAGGCAATACGATGTCTAGCCCCGCCCTCATGATGCCAAGCGGCCCACCCGCTAGGACGACCCTCTCATAATCAAGACCACTCATGAGAATTTTTACACCTTGACCGACTCGACCCAAGACCTGTTGTTTTGAAACTCTACAATCCTCAAATATGAGTTCAGCCGTATCGGAGCCACGCATCCCGAGCTTGTTAAGCTTCTGCCCTGTCGAGAAGCCAGCCATCTCTTTTTCGATCAAAAACGCGGTAATACCTTTCGTCCCAAGATCCGGATCAACTGTTGCATAAACAACTAAAACATCTGCATGAGGACCATTCGTAATCCACATTTTTGACCCATTTAGAACATAATCATCTCCTTCAGCTTGCGCCCTAAGCCCAAGACTGACCACATCGGATCCTGAATTATGCTCACTCATAGCGAGAGCGCCCACATATTCACCTGATACGAGTTGAGGCAGGTACCGTTGTTTTTGATCTTCGCTACCATAGCGAGCGATCTGATTTACACACAGATTCGAATGGGCACCGTAAGACAATCCAACTGATGCAGAAGCTCTGCTGATTTCCTCCATTACCACGGTATGTGCTAAGTAGCCTAGGTCAACGCCGCCATAGAGCGGCTCTACAGTCATTCCCAACACACCGAGTTCACCTAGCATTGGCCAAATAGCTCTTGGGAATTCGTTAGACTCGTCTATCTTAGATGCAATCGGAGCTACTTCCTTAGAACAAAAAGAGGCAACACTTTCTCTCAAAGCATCAATTGTTTCACCAAGACCAAAATCAAAGGAATACTCGCTCA
>CAJWIY010000082.1 GCA_913042205.1 uncultured Gammaproteobacteria bacterium | reverse complement strand
TACACCACAAAGCAGTCAAAGCATACTCCGGTTTATGTTCGTATTTTTTATTCTGATAGCGTTGAAAGCACTCATCATACACACCAAGATACGGTGCAAGATAAGGTATGATTATATCACGTTGTTTGTCATTATACCCACGTTCTTTTGCAATCTGTCCTGCTAATCTATGTTGAAAATCTAATTCCGTTTTCTTCGCTTCATCTAACAATACTTTTCTAAAGTCATCTAATATTTTTAATTTAACAACACAAGGTCCCCAATTCATTGTGTTAACTGCTATTTTTATTTTTTCTTCTTCTTTTGCCATCTATCGCTCCTTAATATTTTTACATGTTCTCGCCATGCCCACGAATTTATTTTACCGGCCCACTTCATAATAAAGTGTAGTCCTTGATATACAAATTTATCTAGCATTTCTGTATTCCTCCAAATCTATTACGTTTCCATTTACTATTTTTTTAAGCCTTGCAGGATGATATTCGGAATGCTGAAAACAATAGGGAAGCGAGGCAACGACTGCAACGACTACGAGCTAAGTTAGAGAAAAGCCGAAGTGAGTTCAGAGAGGAATCCATTGGATCAAGGGTTCTTCTTGCGTCACCTTGGTGTGGAAGTGGGAAAGACTTCGATGCGGTTGTTTACAAGCTTGGCTTCGGGGAACGAAATCTCCCTGTACATTCATCATCGTCGGAGGAAACCGATGATGCGACGATCACTGGTGGTGAACTTGCTCGCGTGAACCTCGTTCGCTATGCGTTCGGTGATGATAAGTGGTATCCGGGAGGTAATGGTAATACGCGAGGCCTTTGTCTTCACGAGGACATGTCTGAGTTCTTTGATGAACCGAGGCAAGCAACAAATTCGAGGTAATGTATAACCTACCTATTTCAGACAGGGTCGCTGTTCGGGCTGTCGCATATCGAGATGACCAAGGTGGATGGGTCGACAACGTACCAGGCACACTGACGGTACAAGAAAGCGCGCGCTTCCGTGACGCAGGTTATGTACGAACAAATGGTGTACCCGTTTCTGTCGCTCGAGCAGGTTTGAACTCAGCAACGTATATCAACAACTTGCCAGAAGAAGTGGCGTACACTAGCGCTCGTATTCCTTTCGATCCTTTTGATCCGGATTCCCTGGTGGATTTTCGGGCTGCAAACAACGAAGCCCTAGTGAAAAGTGACTTTAACGACACACTCTATACTGGTGGTCGTCTCTCGCTTCGAGCAGAAATCAACGAGGATTGGAGTCTTTTGCTGGGCGCCATGATCCAAGAGCTGGAGACTGATGGAACATTCACCGCGGATCCAACTTTGGGGAGCGATTCCCCAAGCATCCAGCGATACAGCCCAGATTCATTGGAAGACTCTTTCGACAATTACAACTGGACCTTAGAAGGTCGTATCGGGGAGCTGGAGGTAATTTACACCGGCGCTTACACAGAGCGCGAGTCGGATCAGATCATTGACTATACGGATTACATGTTCGTGGGGCAGTACTTGCCTTATTATATCTGCGACGCTTCAGTCAGTTATCCGGAGTACAATTACTACCAAGAGGGGGCTCCGTCTAATCAATCCTTCGGTACGTGTTATGAACCGAATCTGTACGGACTAAGCTACACTGAGACACAGGTGCAGACACATGAATTGCGCTTTAGTTCAGACCAAACGAAAGACCTGAGATTTTCGGCAGGCGCGTTCTTTAGTGATCTTCAGTTGGAAGAGCGTGTGGATTTTAGCTATCCCAGTATCCATAAGATAAATTTCTTCGACTTCTATCCCGGTCAATCTGTTCAGGACGCTGTCCCTAACAACCCTTTTCCAGGATCGGTTATTACTGAGGAAGGACCGTATCCAAGAGACACAGTATTCCGGAACGATGTGCGCCGAACTGACGAGCAATATGCATTTTTTGGCGAAGTCAGTTATGACTTTACAGAAAAGTTGTCAGCAACGTTCGGGGCGCGTTATTACGATGTGGAAGTAGACCTAGAAGGTGGTGCTAATGCGACCTTCTGTAACCCGTTCTTCGTCAACGACCAGGATTCTTTTGGTACGAACATTAGCGATTTGTATGATGGCGACGGCTCTTTAAGGTTCGTGGGCGACTGTGGTTTTAGACCGAGACTAGAATCTGGGACGACTTTTGACGAGGCGCTGGCTATTTGGCAAGAAGGAGACCCCTACAGCCTCGGTCGAGGAGAATACGTGACGGCCCCCAATGCAGTCAGTGAGGCCGAAATTAGGGCGTTTTTGCGGGCAATCGATGCACCTGACGTTGCCAGTGCGTCAGGCACAATTGTTAAGCTCACCGTGAGCTACACGATCTCTGACGACGTGCTTTTGTACGCGACTTACTCGGAAGGGTATAGACCAGGATTACTAAATCGGCCTGGTGGAGCCCAGGGTCCAAATGGTTATGAGGTTCCGTTTGAATTGGAGACGGACGATGTCACCAACTATGAGCTGGGGTGGAAGGCTGATTTGGCTGGCGGTACTTTGCGTATCAACGGCAGTGCCTTCTACGCAGAGATAGATCAGTTACAGACGACGATTTTTGATCCAAGCATCGTAAATCTGTTTTTCTCTGATAATGCTGCAAATGCTGAGGTTATGGGGTTAGAAGGGACTGTCACTTGGTTGCCGCCGTCAATACCTGGCTTAACGATCGGCACATCGTTTTCTTTGCTCGATACAGAAGTCACGGACAAACTGATTCCAACAAATGATGTTCGAGTAGGTGACTCTCTGGCGTTTGCACCAGAACTTCAATTTAATGCTAACGCGCGCTACGACTGGAATTTAGCTAATGGATGGGGAGCGCATGTTATGTACAACATTGCCCATTCTGACGAGTCTTACAGCGATATCATCATAATCAATCGCGACTTAGTGAAAGGATGGACGATGATGGGCGTTAGCGCTGGTTTAGCAAGCGAAACTTGGGACGCTACGGTTTATGTGGACAATCTCACGGACAAGCGCGCCGAGCTCACCAGGAACTACATCAACGACCGGCCTCGAGCAACGTACGCCAGACCAATGACTATGGGCTTGAGACTGAGCTATAAGTTCTAACGCTTAAAACCAGTCGGTGGAATAATAAAGCTCCCTTTATAGGGAGCTTTTTTTTTAGGGAGTAGGCGTTGGAAGCACAATCGCATCAGTCAATAAGACAAGCTATCGAAGCCGGTGACTACCACGAAGCACTGCGACTTTTGACGCGTGAACCGGCGGAGAGCAGTGAAACACTGTACCTGCAGGCTGTATGCGCTCGTAAGCTAGGGAAGCCTCGAGAGGCCATGGCCGTCCTAGATAAGCTTATTCAATTGCACCCAAGGCATGGTCGAGCTTTTCAGGAGAGAGGCCACATATTAAGAGCTGACGGCAATGCTCAAGGAGCCCTTGCTGCTTTCGGTCGAGCAACAGAGGAAAATCCCTCGCTGCACGTCAGCTGGCGAGGACAAGCAGAGATATTGCTGGCCACAGGCCGAATTCAAGAAGCTGAACGAATCAAGCCGCACATACAGCGCTTGGTCAACATGCCTAAGCCGCTAATCTATTCTCTAGATATGCTGTCACAGGGCTCCATTGCAAAGGCGGAGCAAGCTTGTCGGACATTTCTGGGTGAAAATCCTCACCATGTGGAGGCGATGCGGCTGTTGGCGCAAATCGCTGTGAAGATGAATGTTTTTGATGAGGCCGAGTTTCTGCTGGAAAGTGCGGTTCTGTTCGAGCCGGATAACATTCCGTTGAAGACGGATTACATCAACGTTCTGAGGAAGCGGCAGAAGCTAATTGAGGCGCGGGAGCACGCCCAGGAATTATTTGAAAGCGACAAAGAAAATCTATTCTTTAAGTCGCAGTACGCGGTGATCTCGATGCAGCTCGGCGACTACGAGACCGCATTAACACTCTTTGATGAACTGCTCATAGCCATGCCCGGCGAACCCGTTACGCTAACGTCGAAAGGACATGCGCTCAAAACCATTGGAGACACCGACGCGGCGATTACTTGCTATCAAGAGGCCTGTAGAGAGGGTGTTATTCACGGCGAGGCTTGGCATTCCTTGGCGAACCTCAAGACGTATAAGTTTGAGGAAAGTGAGGTGGCCCGAATGGAGGGCCTCCTCAAGAATCCTGCGCTCAGAAAAATGGATCGTGTCTACCTGCACTTCGGTCTAGGGAAAGCCTACGAGGACAGATGTGAATACGCTCTAGCGTTCTCTAATTACGCCAGTGGCAATCAGATCAAGCGGGCTGAATCGCGATACATCGCCCAACATATGTCCGAAGAATTTGAAGAGCAAAGGCGGGTTTTCGGTGCGCTTGCTCCTTCTCGTGAGGGATTCGAGGCGCCGGATCCTATTTTTATCGTGGGTATGCCTAGAGCTGGATCCACGCTGCTAGAACAAATACTATCTAGCCACTCCCAGGTTGACGGTACGCAAGAGCTACCCAATATTTTATCGGCGGTCCACCAGCTGCGTTCCCGCAATAAAGACTTTGATAGGCTCAACTACCCACGCGCGATATTGGACTTGAGACCAAATGAGCTCAGAGATTTTGGGCGTTCCTACATCGAAGAAACGCGCACGCACCGAAAAGGGGCGCCTTTTTTCATTGATAAGATGCCCAACAATTTTCGTCACATAGGACTCATCAAACGTATTTTACCGAATGCAAAAATAATTGATGCCCGGCGCCACCCCCTATCCTGCACCTTTAGTTGTTACAAGCAGCTGTTTGCGGAAGGACAAGAGTTTTCATACCACCTAGAGGACTTGGGTCATTATTACC
>CAJWIY010000081.1 GCA_913042205.1 uncultured Gammaproteobacteria bacterium | reverse complement strand
GGTTGCCCGGTCGCCCTCGGGGATGAGCACCGCCTCAACGAGACTCCCGCCCTCCACAGCAATAGCCCATTTGCGCGTCCCGTCCTGTGAATCCTGCTGCTCTGCAATACGGGGAGGCGTGACTTCAGCAATCTGCGACAACCGATCCCGCAAGGCCTTGCTCAGGTCCGTCATGTCATCAAAGTCGCGCACCCCGCGGTGATGGATCCATTTCATCACCTGCTGGGCGCGAAACCGTTTCTCGCCCAGATCGACGAAAAACGTCTCAAGTTGGGAACGGGTCAGCCCAAGCAGATTGCGCCGATCCGACGCCGGGGTCGTGGCAATAATGTGATCCGGCGCAGTCATGATGTCAGAGCCGGCCGGGGATCAGCGTGAGCAGATCTCGCTCGACGCGAAGAAATAGGCGATCTCGCGCTCTGCTGAAGCCGGCGAGTCCGAGCCGTGCACCGCATTGGCATCAATTGACTGCGCGAAATCCGCCCGAATCGTGCCTGCGTCGGCCTCCTGAGGGTTGGTCGCCCCCATCAACTCGCGATTTCGCGCGATCGCGTCCTCGCCCTCCAGAACCTGCACAACCACAGGTCCAGAGGTCATAAACCCTACAAGATCCTTGTAAAAAGGACGTTCTTTATGCTCTACATAGAAACCGCCGGCTAACTCGTCGTCCAGGTGGATCATTTTCATCGCTACAATTTTAAGACCCGCCTCCTCAAAACGACTTTCGATTTGACCGATATTATTTTTACCAACAGCATCAGGCTTGATAATGGATAGGGTGCGTTCGGTTGCCACTACGGCTTCTCCTTGAAAAACTTGGATCGACATGTTCCGGGGCGAAATTATAGAGGAACAGAGGCTCCGACCGCAAAGCTCTCCCCGCAACCACACTCACTCACCACATTCGGATTATCGAATTGCAGTGTACGGTTTACCCCCTCAATTTTAAGATCCACCGTTGTACCGGCGAGTAGTGGTTCAGAAATCGGATCAATCACTATTGTCAACCCATCAACCTCGATCTGACGATCGGCCTCCGTAGGTTGTTCCGCATAATCGATGAAGTAGGCATAACCAGAACAGCCCGATGTTTTAACTCCAAGACGAATCGCTGAAGCTTCCCTGTTACGCCGTAACGCACCCCTCAAATGATCAATGGCCTCAGGTGTAACCACTAAGTTCATGCTGCGCTCCTCAATTGCGAGATTGCGTGTCTCAAAGAATCCAAAAGAATCGTTACGTCGTTCCCTGTCGTCATGCGACCGGTACTGACACGAATAGATGATAAACCTTGTTGGCGCGAAAGTCCCATGGCCTTCAAGACATGGGACGGCTCTATCGTCGCAGAATTACATGCGCTACCTGTTGAAACCGCGATCTGTGGCATTGCTGCCATCAAACGCTCCGCATCTACGCCGTCAACGGTGAAATTCAAGATATGAGGAACACCGCGCTTTCCGTTGATCTGGATGCCCCCAAGATTTCCGAGCGTCGCCTCAATTTGATCCCGAATTTGATTCAGACGCTGGATTTCAGAGTGCCCTTCTTGATTCACCAACCTGTAGGCCTCTGCCATCCCCACGATTTGGTGTGATGGCAGAGTCCCGGACCGCATTCCTCGCTCGTGCTTTCCACCATGTTGTTGCTCAGCGACTTGGCATCGGCCACGCCTCACATAGAGAGCGCCAATTCCTTTGGGTCCATGGACCTTGTGCGCCGACAGCGAACCCAAATCAATTTCTAGCTGGTCGACAGTCCACGGCAACTTGCCCATCGCTTGCGCAAGATCCGAATGAACAAAGGCGTCAACCTCGTGGGCTAAACGGGAAATCTTTTGGATCGGCTGAACGACACCTGTCTCGTTATTCACAAGCATGATAGACACAAGTAGCGTATTTTCATCCAATATCTTCGCCAAGGTATCCAGACACACCAAACCGCTGGGTCTCGGCTTCAAAACTACGACATCTATATCGTCAAGATGGGAGCAGGTATCGATCACGGCCTTGTGTTCAGACTCCATGGTAATAATCTTTGTCCGGCCTGTGGACTCTCGCATTGCCTCCACGGTGCCGCGAATCGCCAGATTATCGGACTCTGTCGCCCCGCTCGTCCAGACGATTTCTCGTGGGTCAGCGCCAATGCAGTCTGCAACTACGTCTCGGGACCACTCCACTTCTTCGGAGGCCATCCAACCAAAGCTATGGGTCGTAGAGGCCGGATTTCCGAACGTCCCGTCAGTACTCAGGCATGATTGCATTTTGTCGATCACACGTGTATCGACGGGCGTTGTTGAAGCGTTATCGAAGTATGCTGTTCTCATTTTGATTTGTCCGACGAACTGTCTGGGGGAACAAATCCACCCATCAATTCTTTTTCATTCAATACTGGCAAGTCCTCGTCGGAATATCTCGGATTCACCTCGCCAAGATGTTCCCCTATTGTATGCATCTTTTGGTCAACACGGTGCAATTGATCAAGGATCGCGTGAATAGATCGAACCAATGGGTCGGGGACATCATCACCGAGCGCGTATAGGTCAAAACCAGCCTTTTCTTGCATATCACGGCGGCGCTTCTCAACCTCAAACTCAGGATCTGCATATCCCTTTGTAACGAACCGAGCAGGAATCCCCATTGCCGTAGCTTCTGGTGGAACAGGCCTAGTAACCACCGCGTTTGAGCCCACACGAGCTCCTTCACCAATCTCAATCGGTCCAAGCACTTTTGCTCCAGCACCAACTACGACTCGATCTCCCAGCGTAGGGTGACGCTTACCCGGATTCCACGTGGTACCACCTAGTGTGACGCCGTGATACATGGTGCAATCGTCACCGATTTCTGCCGTCTCACCAATTACGACACCCATGCCATGATCAATAAAAAAGCGGCGGCCAATACGCGCCCCTGGATGGATTTCTATACCCGTCAAAAAACGGCCAGTTTGCGCGACCAGACGGGCTATCCACTTAAGTCGCCAGCGCCACAAACGGTGCGCAAGACGATGAATCCAGATCGCATGAAGCCCAGGGCTTGTAGTAACGACTTCGAGCCAATGCCGAGCGGCTGGGTCACGGTCAAAAACCGCGCGCACATCCTCTCGCATACCACTAAACATCATCCCTTTCTCCGCCGTCTATTCCATAGTTTTCTTCGATAGACCTTTGATTGGTGGGTGGGTCCATCTTTTCAATGCTATTCAAAATTCCTCGTAGAATATTGATCTCAACACGATCCACACGCGCACGGTTGAATAGTCGGCGTAACCGTGCCATCCCAAGCATTGGATTTTTTGGATCAAGGAAACCACTGTGGCGAGTCGCACGCTCAAAATGATTGATCAATCCGTCGACCTCTCGGGAGGTTGCAGGCTCCTCATCCCAAGCTTCACATCCAAATCGATTGAGATCGTAAGTTGGTGGCCACGCCTCTTTACACTCAATCCCCAAACGTCCCTGTCGCTCCAAAAATGCTTGTCTGAGTTCGTAAGACATTACTTGCACCGCAGAACCCAGATTCAAACTCGAATACGCAGGATTAGCTGGGATCTCGATGTGGTAGTGACAGCGTGCAAGCTGTTCGTTCAAAAGCCCGCATTCCTCACGGCCATAGCAGATTGCAACGCGACCTTTTTCAGATTCCTCTATCAAGAGTGGTGCAATTTGACGGGGCGTTAAATGTGGGTAGGTTAGAGAACGTAATCGTGCAGAGGTACCCGCGACGATTCGACAGTCGGCTATTGCTTCGTCAAAAGTTTCGTAAAGTGAGGCATTATTAAGAACGTCTAACGCACCAGATGCACGTGCTGACGCGATGGGTGAGGGATAGTCATCCGGACTGACCAGTCGACACGACGATAACCCCATTGTCTTCAAAGATCGGGCAGCTGCCCCGATGTTTCCTGGGTGAGATGGCGAGGCCAAAACTGAAATCAAATTACTTGGCAGGCTATCGGGGAGTTCACTCAAACTGTTATCCTTTTGGGTTTAAAGTCAAGATTATAGCGATGCATCCGTCTAATTCACTCCTGGTTCCTGCTCTTCGCAAATATAGTGAACGGTTGCTACGTGCTCAGGTTGAGGCGAAGACCAGAGAACTGAGGCCTGACGATCGAAAAAAATTCCTTGAGAAACAGTTTGATGCGGTCACCGACGCCGTAACTGAAAAGCTTGAAATGTCCTACAAAGACGCGCCTGTACTGACCGCGTGGGATGCCAACCTGATCAGGTCATCAGTTAAAAGCTGGATAATTTTTCTTGCTGGTGAGGCTAATTTCACGCTGGGGATTGATGATTTTTCCTTCGGAGCCATGCAACTGGAACTCGGACGTCCGATAAGCTTTTCAGCGATCACACCGGCTACACAATCCGAAACTCACGGTCACCGTAACGAGGGAGTCTTCGTCAATGGCTACAGGATTCGGAAGACGCTATCCAAAGTAGAATCGAAGCTGTGTGTGGTTTTGGGGCCCAAACGATACACAGAGACTGACCTTCAGTCGTTTGATTTCGTGCGCCAAAGTGGCAACGAACTTGAAGATATGTTGTTGGTTCTGGATGGTCGGGCTCAGAAATATTTTGGTGAACCAACCGACACAGTGCTGAAAACGTTGATCACCCATTTCCTGACTCCCTGAATATTATTCAAACTCCATCCGTTCAAATACGCGGCCTGCATTTCTGGCGGCCAGCTCGTCGTAGGTATGCCAATGCTGGAAACGACTTTGATCAATTTTGTAAGCGTCGTCGAGTGACCCACCCGCTTCCAAGATCCCCTGAACTTTTGCGCGCAGGAAGAGGAGATAGTCCTTCGTTCCCTCTGTCACAGTCGCTATATCAGTCACCCCACCATGTCCCGGTACGATAATCCAATCGGCGACCTCATCTACAAATCGATCGAAGCTATCAATCCAAAGAGCGGTGTCGGTGTCGCCAAAAATCGGCGGCATCCGGATATGAAATGCCATGTCTCCCGCCAGAACCACTCGATCCCGAGGAACCAGTACACTCACATCTCCTGGAGAATGGGCGGATCCATAGGTTTTAGCAATGACCCGTAAATCGCCAAGCTCCAAGATGTACTCATCTTCAAATGTAATGTCAAAATTAACGAGGTCAGTGTCTCGCGCCAATTCTTGGGCATACTCCCGCATGCGGCTAAGCACACCAAATCCTTTTTCATCGATCTCATGTTGCGCATCAATGTGGCCGATTAACACAGCATCTTGAGACTTCCAATAATGATTGCCGAGCATCGCGTGTCCCTGCCCGTTTTCACTAATGACATATCTCACAGGAAGGTCTGTCACCTTTTTTATTTCAACATGCAGGGCACGAGCTAGGGCATTGTTGGCACCAC
>CAJWIY010000080.1 GCA_913042205.1 uncultured Gammaproteobacteria bacterium | reverse complement strand
ACCTTCACTTAGGGAGACAATGAAGTCAGCGCGCAAACCAATCTCAGAACTTAAAAAAGACGACTTGGAGGGTTCTTTGGGTGATGCGCCAACTCAGAATACCGTAAGTGTTGCCGAACCAGAAAAAATTAATGAATGCGAAATGATCCATGGTGATTCCGCTGCTGAGATTGCTGCCAAATTGGTCACCAGCATTCAGGCCTCTAAACTGATCTAGGTTGCATACTGATAATTGGTATTGACATGTCCGAACGAATAAACAGCCTTGTTGTAATTGATGTTCATGGAAGCCAGTGCACTCCCTCTGATTTCGAGTGTATGTCCGCAGCGTTCACAGTTGCTGCACAGAATGACGGTCAAGTGGCGGTACTTGCACTGATCGATCCAGAAATTGATGTCGATTTAAACATCGCACCGGCGTTAATTTTGAAAGGCGCGGATAGAGTATTTTGGGCCTCGAAAGAGAACTTAGCGGAGCACGACTTAGGGAGTTATGTGCAGGTGGTGTCCGAGGCGATCGAAAAGGTTGAGCCGCAGGTTATTTTCTTTACTCATAATAATTTTGGCGCAGACTTAGCGCCCCGAGTCGCGTTTCGTAGCCGTGCTGCGATCGTAACAAGTACGCAGGCAGTGAGTTGCGACGATCGGGGCAAAATTTTATTAACTCGGGTCTGCTACGGCGGTCGTGCAGAGCAAGTAATAAAGCCTGCTACTCCAACTGTGGTCGTCACATTGCGTGAGAAGGTATTCGAGCCTCTGGAAGATAACGAGGAGCGGATCGGAGAGGTTTCTGAGCTAGGTGTACGAACCCTGAGCCCAAGAGTGGAACTGCTAGAGCAGAATCGAGAGGAGCAGAAAGGGGTGAGACTCGAAAATGCGAACGTTGTCGTTTCTGGCGGACGCGGTGTTGGTGGTCCAGACGGATTTGAACAGCTTAAGGAGTTAGCAGAATGCCTGAACGGAGCGCTCGGAGCTAGCAGAGTAGCCTGTGATCTGGGTTGGGTACCGCATTCGTGGCAGGTAGGGCTCAGTGGCAAGACTGTTTCTCCTGATCTTTATTTTGCTGTCGGGATCTCCGGAGCGAGCCACCATCTGGCGGGGTGTGGTTCTGCAAAAATGATCGTTGCGATCAATACGGATCAGGACGCGCCTATTTTTTCTGCGGCGAAATACGGCGTCGTTGGCGATTATTCTGAACTCGTCCCGGCGTTAGTTGCCGAATTTAAGAAGATTGTGTAAGCCCGATGACAACTATTCGGTACGCGGAGGCTGATCGATCCGCTGCTGCCCAAAAAATTGACTCGAGAGTCATCTTAAAGCCCGGTTCTTCGTTTTATTACTCCGGTAGATTGCTGCACATTGGGGCCCTAACTTCAGATATTGAGAATTGAGCGTGGGAGTATTGGCTGTTCTTCGGTTTCCCATTAAGATCGCCGGTTAAATATTTTGGACTGAAAGGTTCTGTCGATGACTACACCACATAACTCGGAAAGGGAATCAATGGAGGTCGATGTTGTAATCGTCGGCGCAGGGCCGGCTGGGCTAGCCACGGCCTGTCGATTGATGCAACTTTGCCAAGAGAGGGATCTCGAGCTGAGCGTTGTGGTTCTTGAAAAGGCAGCGTCTGTTGGTGGCCACATCATTTCCGGCGCGGTAATCGAACCGACAGCACTCAACGAGCTTTTCCCAGACTGGGCAGATCTAGACGCTCCGTTAAAGACACCTGTGTCGAGGGATGAAATCTTTTTCTTCTCAAGCGGCTCTCGCGCGTTAAAAGTCCCTGAATGGATGGCGCCGCGGACTATGCGTAACCATGGCAATTACATTGTGAGTCTTGCGCAACTAGTTCGCTGGCTGGGGGAGCAGGCGGAAGGCCTTGGCGTAGAGGTCTACCCCGGCTTCGCGGCCAGCGAGGTACTCTTTGATGCTGACGGCTCGGTTATGGGTGTCGCAACCGGTGATATGGGAGTTTCCAAGTTAGGAGAGCGAAAGCCAACCTATGAGCCAGGCATGGAACTCCATGCAAAATTTACTGTTTTTGCAGAAGGATGTCGTGGTCATCTTGGCAAGCAGATGATCGAACGCTTTTCCCTTGACGAAGGCAAGTCACCACAGCATTACGGTATTGGCCTCAAAGAGCTTTGGCGAGTAGAGGCGTCAACCCATGATCCGGGCCTAGTCGTGCATAGTGCAGGATGGCCACTGTCAGAGCACGGTGCATCGGGTGGTGCATTTCTTTATCATCTCGAGGATCAACAAGTTGCGCTTGGAATTATTGTTGATTTGAATTATGACAACCCATACCTCAGCCCCTTTGATGAGTTACAGCGATTTAAGACTCATTCAGCAATTCGTCCAACCCTAGTGGGAGGAGAGAGACTTTCCTACGGGGCCCGAGCTATATCGAAAGGTGGATTGAACTCTTTGCCTTCGATGTCCATGCCAGGAGCCTTCTTGATTGGCTGTGATGCCGGTACGTTGAATTTTTCGAAAATCAAGGGAACGCATACTGCAATGAAGTCTGGGATGATCGCGGCGGAAACGATTGCTGAACTGCTTCATAGTGGCGATGCGACGAGTGCCAAGCATTTGTATGAGAAAAATCTAAAGGAATCGTGGCTATACCCAGAATTGAAGGCATCTCGTAATTTTGGCCCTGCTATCCATAAGTTTGGCCCTTATATCGGAGGCGCTTTCAACACGATCGATCAGAATTGGTTCCGTGGCAAGATGCCAATCAATATCACGGATACAAAGCAGGATCATGCATGTTTAAGAAGCGCTAGTGAAGTCGACCCGATCGATTATCCTAAACCCGATGGAGTGTTAACGTTCGATAAGAACTCGTCCGTGTTTTTAACTAACACCAATCACGAAGCAGATCAGCCGGTTCACCTTAGATTGACTGATTCAGAAATTCCCATTCAGATTAATTTGCCAAAATGGGCAGAGCCCGCCCAGCGGTATTGTCCTGCAGGGGTGTATGAAATTCTTGAAGAAGATTCAAAGCCAGTGTTTCAGATCAACGCGCAAAACTGTATTCATTGCAAGACATGTGACATTAAAGACCCGAGCCAAAATATCACATGGGTAGTCCCAGAAGGCGGTGGCGGGCCAAAGTACCCGGCGATGTAGTTCTTTCATGGTGATGCTCAATGGCGAGAGCTACGAAAAAAAAGAACAGCGACACTGGGGGCATCCTTAAGCAGTTTGCTAGTTACAAAAAGGAATTGACATTAGAGGTTCGGCGTCAGTCTGACTGGCATGCGAGGAAGTTTAAGCAAAGAAGAAAGCAGGGAGTCATCGATACGAGACTAGAGATCGGTGCGGAGGTTTTAGGACGAGTCGCGGATCAATTGGATATGTTACCCGCCGATCATCCAAGAATACGGGAAGCGTGGAGAAGATGGTACGGTTTGACTCAGAGCAACAAAGAAGAGAGTGAGCACGAAGTGTTACTACGTACGGTCTTGTTGCAGGAGTTTTATGTTAACTATGGATTTAACTGGGAGGATGCGAACATTGAAAAATTTCTAGATTCGTATCTTGACGCGATTACCACTGCAGGAGAAATTTTGCCCCAGTAGTTTTGATACCCCGTTTGAAAGTTGAGAATACTTGTAGCGTACTTGATTAACGATGATTCAATTTATTGCCGAGATCGAAGTAAAAGAACTTAAAAGGAAATTTAAGTGTTTATACGCATAAGTGTTTCAAAAATGTAATAGTATTACGATTCATGAGGCAGGTAGATTGGCTCCTTCGTAAACACAAACGTTTCTACGGAGTCAATTATGGCAGCAAAGCATAGTGGTACATGCGGGTGTGGTCACACCGTTACCGAATCAGCAAGTGATCCGATTGATGTTCATACGTGTCATTGCAGTGTTTGTAAATCTGTGACGGGACAAGACACCACACATGTCGCATTTTTCAATCACAGTGAATTATCTGTAAACGAAGAAATTAAGTTAAACCGGCAGCCATTTAATGCCAGCAATCCAGACGGGCCGCTCGAGCTTTGCACCTGTGCGGACTGTGGCACTCCAATCATGCTCGACGATAAAGAAAGACGGATCCGGGCCATCGTGCCAAATCTTATGGGCCACGATGGGGATAAGATGCCAGCGACCTACCATGCATTCTTTGATCCATCATCGGGAGCAGATGCACCAGATGATGGTCTCCCAGTTCATGAAGGCCTACAGCCGTCTTTTGTTTGGCCTGATCCTCAATAGAGCGCTCAATTTTGTAACTTAACGCGCCCCCTGAAAAAGGGGGCGCGAGTAGTGTTTTTGATTCCCACCAAGCGCAGGGAAATCAACGCTAGTTCTTTACCCTATAGTTCTAGGCGGCTAAATCGCTTCTGGAGTACGTTATATTAACCACGAGCTCCGTGCGTAGCCAATAGCCTTAAGGTGCTGACCAGGGAGCGTAGAGGTTTCCGATCAGCTAGTGGGAGATATGCGCGGACCAGTCGCTTTTCTTTGATTCTCAGATTACCCAAAAATACGTAAGACTACCTAATAATAGGGTAGTCAAACGAATTCCAAAAGTCCCCTCTCAGCGTATGCTGAACCCCAGTAGGTAAAAAAGAGAAGACGGTAGTTCTCGTTTTCTAATAACGATTTCCTATTGGGATTGGAGGAGGGAGAGAGCCACAATGAGTGGCGAGCATCAGACAATTTCACAGTGCTTTCTAAGCCGAGCATCCGGTGACGCTGCTAAAACGGCATGGCGTCGGAAGGAGCGCGGTGTGTGGCATACCGTGTCTTGGACCGAGGCCCTGCGTGAAGTATCGATTCTCGCCCAAGGTCTAGCCGACAACGGCCTTAGGCGCGGGGATTCAGTTTTAATCTGCGGCGATAAGACCCATCACTGGGTTGTTGCCGCGCACGCGATTCAGGGACTTGGCGCAATAGTCGCCCCAATCATGCCCGATGCCTCGCCTCGGGAGGCTGGATCCTGCTTGGAACAAATAACAACACCCAAGATGATCCTAGTGGATAGCGAAGAGGCCCTATCCGCTGTCAGTAGCGCATGCTCTGCTTCTGACTTTAATGGCCCAATTTTCGTAGGTAAGTCAAACAGGGGAACTGTGAGTGCGACTGATGGCGCAGGGCTTAGCGAGAGTCAGATCCAAACTTGGCCAAGGGTCGATAAAGATAAGGGAGATGCAGATCTCGCGATTGAATTTTTCAAAAAAGAGGTGAGCAAAGGGCGATCTGATGACCTTGCTTCTATTTTTTTTCAAACGGGAGAGGCCGGGAACCTTGAAACCGTTGCTTTAAGCCACAGGGCTTGGTTGGAGAACGTGTCAGTGTTTACGCGACACCTCCAACTGTCGGGCTCCGATCAGACGATTTGCACGCTTGCGCCCGCGTACGCGGCTGCAAAATTGCTCTATCAAGTTGCTCCAGCTAT
>CAJWIY010000079.1 GCA_913042205.1 uncultured Gammaproteobacteria bacterium | reverse complement strand
AAAGGAAACACCCCAGGTGCCGCGGTGTTCCTGGTCGATAGTTTTTTTGAGACTAATATGGACTATCTCGGAAACTTGCCTCTAGAGAAGTCAGATCTCATGCGATACGTCTCGATCGACGAAGAACCGACGACAGCATCTATCGATTCGATGGTAGAAGAGATCGTCTCAGAAGCGATCATGCCCTCAGTGATTGTTGGTATTGGAGGCGGAATAACATTGGACACAGCGAAGGCTGTATCGAATCTTCTCACGAACGGTGGAAAGGCTACTGATTATCAGGGATGGGATTTGGTCAAGTTTCCCGGCGTTTACAAGATTGGAATCCCAACTCTTTCAGGAACAGGAGCGGAGGCAACCCGGACTTGTGTTATGACGAACAAGACAACTGGCCTGAAATTGGGGATGAATAGCGATTACACTGTGTTCGACCAGTTGATTCTTGACCCAACTCTCACAGCAACTGTACCCTCAGACCAATATTTCTTCTCCGGGATGGATGCATGGATTCATTGTGTCGAGTCTCTTGCTGGTGGTTATCGGAATCCGATCGGTGATGCATTCTCCACTCAGGCGATTGAGTTGTGTAGACAGGTTTTTGGGGGCGGTGAGATGATGAGTGATGATCATCGAGCCAAATTAATGGTGTCGTCCTACCTTGGCGGCTGCGCGATTGCGACGAGTTATGTCGGAGTGGTACATCCATTTTCCGCCGGACTTAGTGTCGTACTCGGCCTGCATCATTGTGTTGCGAATTGTGTGACTATGGCATGTATGGAATCGTTCTATCCAAATGCTTACGAAGATTTCATGCTCTTTGTTGAAAAAAACGAGATCAATATTCCTCAAGGGGTTTGCTCAGGTTTGACTGATGAGCAATTTGAAGATCTTTATAGAGCGACTGTGATTCATGAAAAGCCTTTAACCAACGCGCTGGGGCCTGGTTTTCGTGGTGTTCTTACCCAAGATAAAGTGCGTGAGATATTCGAGGCGATGTGAATGGAGTATAGAGTGCCATTTGGGGTGCGTGCGCATTCGTACTCTGAAGAGGAAATCACCGAAGCCCTGCGGATTATGCGGGGCAGTGAGCCACTAACGCAGGGTCAGAATTTACGGGAGTTTGAGAGAGAGATCGGTCGATTTGCAAATGTTCCCTTCGCATACGGTATTAGCAGCGCCACTGCCGGATTAGAGATCGCCGCAAGCCTTTGTCAGTTATCAGAAGGGGATGAAGTAGTTATTCCCGCTCATACCTATACATCTAGCGCCTATCCGTTTGCTAAACGAGGCGCTGCGATCGTCTGGGCAGATATTGATCCTATCACTCGGGTTGTCACTGCCGAGACGCTGGAGTCTTGCGTTAGTGCTCGTACGAAAGTGATCGTCGTGCCTCATCTTTACGGTTATGGCGTGGAGATGCAAGAAATAATGGATCTTGCGCAACGGTACCAGGCTCTAGTAATAGAAGATGCAGCTCAGGCAATAGGAGTCCGCATCGGTGACGCTATGGCGGGGACATTTGGTGATGCGGGAGTCTTTTCTTTCCATTCTCATAAGAACTTGACGACCTTAGGAGAGGGCGGCGTTCTAGTTACGCACGATACAAAGTGGGGAGAGATTATTCCGGAGCTAAGGCACAACGGCCACCGGCCTTATTCGGACGATCGATCGGATTACTGGATCCCGGCGATGACGGATGTAGTCCTTCCTAAACTAAATGGAGAGCCAATTTGGCCGATGAACTGTTGCCTTGGGGAGTTGGCTTGCGGCATCGGAATAAAGTTACTCGCAAGGATAGACGAAATCAATTCAAAAAAAAGGGATCGTGCGCTGCATGTAATCGACTCTCTTGTTGACTTTCCTGAACTGGTATTTCACCGTGAACCATCGAGCCGGCACAACTACTACTTGCTTGCGGCGCGGCTTGATGGAGTGTCGAGAGATCAATTTATACGAAGGATGGCTCACCACCACAGTGTTCAGTGCGTGGTGCAATACTATCCGCTATATAGGTATCCTTTCTATCGTGAGCTTGGATTTGGGGAGGCAGTTGTCCCAGAGACAGATAAGTTTTATGACAACATGGTGTCTTTCCCATTTAGCCACGTCCTATCGGAGCACCAAATTGACTACGTCATTGAAGCAACACGTGAGACGCTCGCGTGGCTGAGAGCTCAGTAGGAGGGAAGTTGTCGGGGATCGCTGTCTTTATCTTTGCGCTCAAAGAGAGTTGTATATTCCCAGAGGACTTCCTTCGCAAATTGAATGGTGTGTCTCTTTTGCAAAGAGCGATAGAGCAAGCACTTGCAATGGGCGTTGAGTCTGGCTCTATCCACGTTATCACCGATTCAGAGCAGGCTAATTTAGTAGCAAGTCGTTTGAACGTCGCGGGGTTTCTGCTAGGCGAAGACAAGGATTCGCCGAATAACCAGGGTAGCTCCGTCGAGAGTTATATTGAGATGGTGGAAGCGGGACAGAAACTCACTTTCGTGCTTTCGGTTTACGCGCCTCTTTTGCAGCCCTCTACATTAAGGCGCATTGCGAATGATTTTGTTAATGGCAATGCGCTAGTCGGCTTACCAGGACGTCAGGAAATAAGTTCGACTTTTTCAAGCCGGGTTCGCACCCTGCCAAATCTACCTACGCACAGATTCATTCAAAAAAAACGTATCCAATGTGATGCGTTTAGTCTGTTCAAGCCAGGTATAGTCTTGGGTCCAAAAGTAGAGAAATCGGCCATTGATGTTTTTCCAGTCGGTGATGATGCATTTGAAATTAAGTCGTTACAGTCATGGTGGGTATGTGAAAAGCTGCTCCAGCGAAAACGGATTTTGTTCTGGGTGATCGGAAACCGAGCGGTAGGTGCGGGACATATTTATAGGTCATTGACGCTGGCACATGAACTGACGGACCATGAGGTAATTTTTGCGGCGGACTCCGAAAGCCAACTCGCGATCGATGAGTTGTCAGGATCGGGCTATCAACTACTGACTCTACCAAGACCCGACCTTGTAAAGGAGATGATTGATCTTAGACCAGACCTGGTCGTGTTAGATATTCTTGATACGGACTCGGAGCTAGTCGTCAGGTTTAGCGATGCAGGAGTGAAGGTCGTGAGTTTCGAAGACTTAGGCGAGGGATCACAGCATACTGATCTTACGATAAACGAGCTTTACGATGTGCCTCAGCGAGTAGGTAGTCATTACAGATGGGGACACCAATATTATTTCGTTCGTGATGAGTTCAATGCGGCTCGACAGATAAGTTTGAGTAAGGAGGTGAAAGGACTCTTGTTGACATTTGGCGGGACCGATCAGCATGACCTTTCAAAAAAGATTTTTCGTCAGGTTCGTCAATTTTGCGCAAAAAGAAAGATTCATATCTATATCGTTACAGGGCCGGGATATCAAGAATTCAAAGAGCTTGAAAAAGAGACAAAAAAATATAGTCATGTAACCTTGACCCACGCGACAGGAGTTATTTCTAAGATCATGGAAAAGTGTGATGTTGCTGTTTCCTCTAATGGTCGTACTGTCTATGAGCTAGCACATATGAACATTCCATCAATCGTAATCGCACAACACGACCGTGAGTTCACGCATTCGTTTGCCACCAAAGAAAATGGCTTTCTCTCTTTAGGTCTCTACGAGCCAGAAAGCACGGAAAAACTTGTTGAGAAAGAACTTAATAATTTAGTGACGGACGCCTCGCTTAGGGAAATGTTACACCAGCGCATGACGCGTCATCATTTTACAGCTAACAAAGCTGTAGTTTTAGATATGTTGAGAGGATGCCTGGATTCATGACTTTGTTAATTTTCTTGATCAAGAAAAAAGTTGGTCAATCGTCGACTATTTTTGATCGCTATTGGGTCTTAACGGAATCCTACGTCAGGCGTTTTAAAACCGCTTTTATCGGTTGAGTTTGCGAACCAAACAGTGGGAAACGGCAAAATGAAAAAAGTGACCGTAGTCATCCCAGTCTTCAATGAAGAATTCTCAATCGGACCTTTGTGGAGAAAGTTATCGAACACGGCGAATGTGACCAACCAGTTTTGTTGGAGGTTCATTTTTGTCGATGACGGATCCTCAGATGGTAGCCGAGCACGACTTGACCAGCTAGCAACGCTCGAGGATTCTGTTGACGTCATCTGCTTGAAGCGAAACTTTGGGTTGACTCAGGCTTTGCAAGCAGGGTTTGACCTTGCAAACGGAGATTATGTGGTTACGATTCCAAGTAATCTCGAGTACGAGCCGGGAGATATCCCAAAGATTTTGGCAGAGCTAGCCGATGGCGCGGATGTTTGTGTAGGGTCACGAATCGCTTCACACAAAAGAAAATCGAGTGATCATGCATTTCCGCAGCTAGTGAACTGGACCATTTCGGCGCTATCTGGCTTAAAAATCTCAGACTGCGAGTGCATGTTAAGAGGTTATAAGACGCCACTGGTGACGGGACTTCATTTACCCGGAGATCTCCATCGTTATCTGCCCGCTTACTTGTTTTGGCAGGGACGAAAAATTGTTGAAGTATCTGTCCACGGTGCTCCGCGGAGCGGAGGGTGGAAAAACAAGAAAAGATCAGTTCGACGTAGTACTAAAGCTATGCTGGATCTGGTGCTGTTAAGGTTCACCCATCGCTATTCTGCAAGGCCATTTTATGTGTTTGGCGGTTTGAGCCTGATGTGTACTCTTGGTGGTACATCATCGATATTAACCGCGATATTTTGGAAGAGCGCCGATGGCGTTAGTCTCATTGAGACCCCCTTGCCTTTGTTATCCGCTTTATGTTTTCTCTCTGCAATACTGTTGTTTGGGCTTGGAATCATTGCCGAGTTTCTTTTGCGTATCTATAGAGCGCAGATTGGAATAGAGTTTTATGAGACGGATCTTCCGATAGATTCACAGAGGGGCGACTGAGTCACTGCCAGATGTGCGGAATTTGTGGATTCACAGGCGGGGCGGATGTCCATACTTTGGATGCCATGATGGCAGCTATGGTGTATCGAGGTCCAGATGGTTCTGGGAGATGGTCAAATGATAGAGGAATTTATTTTGGCCACAGACGGCTATCGATTGTTGATCCAACTGGCGGTCAACAGCCAATGGTTACAGATGACGGCCACCTAATTTTGGCCTTTAACGGCGAAATATATAACCATGTGGACCTGCGTCGCGAGTTGGAGGGCTATGGTTACAGATTTAATTCAAGCCACGCAGATAGCGAGGTGGTGTTACACGGATATCACCGTTGGGGTGCAGACTTAGTCCACCGTTTAAATGGCATGTGGGCATTTGCCATACTTGATCAGCGCGACGGTACATTATTCCTAAGCCGTGATCGATTTGGTAAAAAGCCTCTGTTTTTTGCGCAAGAAAGAAATAGCTTTATATTCTCCTCAGAACTTGCGAGCTTGCAAAAACACCCATCGGTCAATTCTTCATTAGACCGAGACGCGCTGTTTAGCTATTTCGCTCATGGATATATTCCTGCACCGAAATCAATCCTGACTGGCGTAAACAAACTTCCAGCTGGATACAATTTGACTTACGACCTTACGAGCGGTCGTACTGAGCTTCAACGGTACTGGCGGTACAA
>CAJWIY010000078.1 GCA_913042205.1 uncultured Gammaproteobacteria bacterium | reverse complement strand
CAATGGCTATGAGTCGTTCGATCGGTGTCTGGGCAGAAATGTCGCCGTAGCCAACTGCCATCATGGTTGCAATAGTCCAATAAAACGACGCAAGGTATCTCGAATACCTCGAATCTATCAAGCCGCAGTCGACCCAGTTCTCCTCGCTAGATTCGGTTTTGTAGCAGGTGTTGTTGGCAATCCAAAAGCACGAAATTATGTGCGCAATGAACATGATCTTGATCATGAGCGATATCAGCTTCTGAACTGCGGGCCTCATAAAATGTGCAAGATTTGCGCCAGCGACCTTCCGCTTTAAGCGCAAAAGGCGCATCATTTTTATCAGGCGTAACATACGAAGTAGTCGAACTATTTTGATGCCCGCCATCCTATGACCAACCGCATCTGCTGTGAACAGTCCGATAAGGTCCGACCAGGGGACTGTTGAGGCGAAATCAATAATGAACCAACCACCGACATAGGTCTGACGAATTTTCTCGAGATCTCCGACAAAAATCTTGATGCCATCGCCATCGGTGGCCCAGTAGCCAGTAAAGAAACTGAAGATGATGTCACCGATGTCCGCTGAAGCTACGGTGGTCAGGGCATATTTAGATTGGTTGTTGGGTTGCCCTTGGTCTAAACGCTCCCGGGTGCGTCATGATCTTATTAAGGCTCGCGATATTTTAGAGGCGGATCATTACGGACTTGATGAAGTTAAAGAGCGGATTCTTGAGTATTTAGCTGTTCAGATGCGTGTCAGGAAGTCTAAAAGTCCGGTGTTATGTCTGGTCGGACCGCCAGGCGTGGGCAAAACATCATTAGGCGAATCGATCGCGCGAGCGACTAATCGAGAGTTTGTTCGTATGGCCTTGGGCGGGGTGCGGGACGAATCCGAAATTCGAGGCCACCGACGGACGTACATTGGCTCTATGCCTGGAAAAATTATTCAGAAAATATCGAAGGTTGGTGTTAAAAACCCGCTGTTCTTGCTCGACGAGATCGATAAAATGGGTATGGACCACAGGGGAGATCCGGCATCGGCGTTGCTCGAGGTTTTGGATCCGGAGCAGAACCATACCTTTAACGATCATTATCTCGAGGTCGATTTTGATTTATCTGAAGTGATGTTTGTTTGTACTTCAAATTCCATGAACATGCCCGCACCACTTTTGGACAGGATGGAAATCATTAGGATTCCCGGTTACACAGAGGACGAAAAACTTAATATCGCAAAGAAATACCTTGTACCAAAACAGATTAAAAACAATGGTTTAGGATCAAAAGAGATAAATATTCCTGATCAGGTCTTAACGGATATGATACGTTATTACACCAGAGAGGCAGGGGTTCGTGGACTAGATCGGGAGGTATCCAAACTCGCTCGGAAAGTGGTCCGTAAACGGATTGAAGATGGCCATAGAAAAGTTGGTGGTAATGATTCCGAGACTGTTGTAATTACACCCGATCTGCTTGAGGATTATTCTGGCGTCCGGAAGTATACTTATGGATTGAAGGAAACCGAAGACCGAATTGGCCAAGTCACTGGCCTCGCATGGACCAGCGTTGGTGGTGAATTACTTACCATAGAAGCGGTAGCGATGGCGGGCAAGGGTAAGCAGATTCGTACAGGGTCGCTTGGTGATGTTATGCAAGAATCAATTCAGGCCGCGGTGACAGTGGCTCGGAGTCGTGCAATTGCTCTTGGTATTGATCCTAACTTTCATGAAAAAAAGGATCTGCATATTCATGTACCTGAGGGAGCAACACCAAAAGATGGACCAAGTGCGGGGATCGGTATGTGTACTGCTTTAGTCTCGGTACTGGCTAATGTTCCGGTGAAAGCTGACGTCGCGATGACAGGAGAAATCACGTTACGTGGGCAAGTGTTGCAAATAGGTGGATTAAAAGAAAAGTTATTGGCAGCGCATCGGGGAGGTATCAGAGTGGTTATTATTCCGGAAGAAAACGTTCCAGATTTGAAAGAGATACCTGAAAACGTGAAAGCAGATTTGGAGATTAAGTCTGTATCCTGGATTGATCAGGTGTTTGATATTGCATTGGCACATAGGCCGGAACCATTTGTCACACAGGATGTCGTTACTGGTTCGGAACCGGAACAAATAGTAGAAAAAAACACGCAAAGAGCTCATTAATCGGTTGTTTCGACCTCAAACGGTTGGTATAACTGATGCAGCGCGAGTTGAGCGGTTGCCCCAAACAATAAATTAGAAGGGGCCACCTTTTATTAAAAAACCGATAGGGGTACTACGAGTGAATAAATCAGAATTAATCGATGCGATTGCTGCTGACGCAGGTTTATCTAAAGCTGATGCAGGTAAAGCGCTAGATGCTACCTTGTCAGCAGTTACAGGTTCTTTGAGGAGGGGTGACACTGTCTCCTTAGTTGGCTTCGGTACCTTTCAAGTCAAGTCTCGTGCTGCTCGCACGGGTCGTAACCCACAAACTGGTGCGACTATCCAAATAGCAGCTGCCAAGGTTCCTGGCTTCAAGGCCGGAAAGGCTCTGAAAGACGCAGTTAATTGAACCAACGCTCGTCTTAATACTAAAGGGGCCCTAGGCCCCTTTTTTGAATCTATAGGTTACAACGCAAAATGCTGCAAAATATTCGAGACAATTCAAGCGGGATCATTGCCAAAATTATCGTTGGTCTAATTGCCGTGACGTTCGTGATCACGGGGGTAAACTTTTTTAGTGGTGGTGATGGAAACGCTGTCTTAGCAGAGGTTGATGGTATTGAGATCACTGAGCGACGGTTTTTAAATAAGCTTGAGCGGGAGCGCCGGCAGCTTTTGAGCGTGTTGGGTGATTCTACTGCGATCAATGAAGATCTTTTAAGACAGAGTGTTTTAAACGCGCTCATAGAAGAAGCAGCAGCAACAGGGTACTCTGACAAGCTTGACTTTGGCGTAACTGATCAGCTGGTTGATAACATTATTGTAGAGATTCCGCAATTTCAGGCCGACGGGCAATTTGATGTAAGAACTTTTGATCGAGCGCTAGGACAGATGGGTATGTCTCGACTGGATTTCCGCGAAGAGCTCAAGCATGATTTGATCGAATATCAAGTAAAAGGAGCAGTTGAGACGTCAACTCTGGTAACTCCCTCAGAAATAATGCGGCTAAATCAATTACAGAACCAGAGACGCTCTGGGGAATTACTTGTCATAAAGAGCGATCAATTCCTGTCTGAAGTGAGTCTGGCAGCAGATGACGTTTCTGAGTTTTATGACGCCAATAAAAGTAGTTTTGTAACGGAAGAATCTGTCGCGCTCGAATATGTTTTGTTGACTAATGATGATTTCAGGGATCAGGTGTCTGTTACTGAAGAGGATGTCCGAGCGGCTTATGATACCGAAGTAGAGCAGTCAGCCACTGAATCTGAGAGGCGTGCCCGACACATCCTTATTGCTAACGGCGGAGATGCGTTAGACAAAATTACAGATCTCAAATCTCAAATAGCTGACGGCAGAGATTTTGCTGAGCTAGCGAGGCTCCACTCGGATGATATCGCGAGTAAAGACAGTGGTGGAGATCTCGGCTTTGCACCAAAGGGGACGTTCGCTCCCGAGTTTGAGCGAGCACTGGATAAGCTAGCGATTAATTCGGTATCCGAGCCTGTAAAAACGCAGTTTGGGTATCATCTGATTGAACTGTTAGAGACCCGTAACCGCCCAGTGGATCCGTTTGATGTTAGCGCTCCACGTTTGAGAGACGATTTGACAGAGCGAGAAGCGGGCCGTCTTCTTGCAGATAACCTAGAAGAATTCTCGAACGTGGCGTTTAGCGGTAGTTTGGAAGAGCTAAAGAGCATCTATGGTGTTGAAATTCAGACTACCGAGGTTTTCAATCGTTCTACGGCCAGCGGTCTCTTCGCTCAGGATGATGCTCTACGGAGGGTATTCAACGAAGCTCTATATGATGGAGAGCTCAATGCCGAGGTATTTGAGGTTGAGCCTGGTCTTTGGATGACATTTCGGATAAAGGAGTTCGAGCCGAAGTCCATACGAACGCTTGTAGAGGTCCGTGATAATATTGCTGACCGATTGAGGCGCCAAAAGGCTCTCGATCGCGCCAGGAGTTTGGCTCAAATCGTCCAACAGCATTGGCAGGATGGAGGATCTGGGCTACCGAAAGACGCAGAGTCATTAGAGACTACTCTCTTCAGTGATCTTAACCGAAATGACAATGATTCATTATCGCGAGATGCTTTGTCAGTTGCGTTCGCCGCTGCTGCGCCCAGTGACGGTAAGGCCTCGACCTTTGTAGGTGAAACTGCAGATAACGAGGTTGTTGTCGCACGGATCGACTCCATGAAGTTAAAGGCCGAGCCCGTAATCGATAACAACCTCAAAACAGCTCTAATGCAGCTTAGAACAAACCAAGAGGGAAGCGAATTCTGGTCAGTGGTAACAACCACTCTTGAGGTAAACAAGCGCTAATGGAATTGTTGAGTGAATATGGACTATTTTTATTACAGACACTCACCGTTGTCTTTGCTGTGTTATTTGTACTTGTTATTAGTACTAAGTTATCAGGATCCGACGACGCAAAAGGCTCCATTAGGGTAACTGATTTATCCAAAAAATATGCGGAGCAAAAGCACTACGTAGCCACAGTGATTAAAACCGCTCTTCCTGGTAAGAAGCAATCTTTGCTAGAGAGGATCAAGCAGAAATTTGAGAATAAAGGTGATCCGGTAGCGGCAGATACCACGGCAGATAAAAAACTCGCCGTCATACTCGAATTTAAGGGTGACATGAAAGCTTCACAGCTGAGTGCTTTACGTGAAGAAGTCTCCGCGATCCTGGCGATGGACCGTACCCCTGATTGTGTGCTCATAAAACTGACCTCCCCCGGCGGTCTTGTCCACACTTATGGATTGGCGAGTTCTCAATTATCCCGCTTCAAAGATGCTGGGATTGAGTTGGTCGCATGCGTGGATACTGTCGCAGCAAGTGGTGGTTACATGATGGCTGTATGCGCCGACCGCATTATTTCAGCTCCTTTCGCCATACTTGGGTCTATCGGTGTTGTTGCCCAAATTCCGAATATTAATCGTTTCTTGAAGAATCGGGATATTGATGTGGAACTCCACACTGCTGGCACAAACAAGCGAACGTTGACAGTGCTTGGCGAAAATACGCCAGAGGGTCGTAAGAAATTCAAGGAAGACCTCACGCAAACGCATGACCTTTTTAAAGCATGGATAGCCGCGAGGAGGCCTGATTTGGACCTTGACTCTCTTGCTGACGGATCGACTTTCTATGGAACGGATGCTCTCGAAAAAGGTCTTTGCGACCAAATCGCGACCTCAGACGATATTTTGATGCAGATGAATCAGGATCATCATTTAATCTCACTGAAGTGGCATCAGAAAAAGTCACTAGTGGCGCGGATAGGACGTGATGCTTCGGCAGCAGTTTCAGATGAAATTGATGCCTTTATCCACCGGTCTAATCAGGATTTTACTCGTCTGTGACTGACAAAAGGGTCACGCTCTATACCGACGGTGCTTGCAAAGGAAATCCAGGCGTAGGCGGCTGGGGAGTGGTCCTAGAATACGGTGAGCATCGCAAAGAACTGTTCGGTGGTGATCTCGGAACAACCAATAACCGCATGGAGTTAATGGCCGCAATCGCGGGTCTATCTGCATTAAAATCGCGATGTGTTGTCGATTTGTACACCGATTCGGTTTACCTCAAAGACGGCATCACAAA
>CAJWIY010000077.1 GCA_913042205.1 uncultured Gammaproteobacteria bacterium | reverse complement strand
TTAAATCGTCTTTGGGTACGGGTATGTGGGCTATCGCAGTCACAGATTGACCCTGATCTCGCTTTTTAGTTTCTCCATTTTTAGCAGCTGTCTTGATACTTGGAAACATCCAGTCAAGATTGAGGTTAGACGTCAGTTCCAGCGGCTCGAAATTCAGAATTGCCTCATTAAATGCAACGGTTTCGTCAAACATTTTTATAAATAAAGCATTCGACTGAACGAGTACTGAGTCTATCTGCTTTAACGTGTACAGGGTTAGCGACGTATCGATTTGGTACATACAACCTCCAGCTATCTCTATTTTGCATCGCACAATAAAATCAAGATACCAGGTTTTTTTTGCATCGCAACAAAAAAACGCCTATTGACCTAAAATACGGGTTTGTCACAATGATACGGGGTTTAAGCAAGAGAATAGTTCGTGGGATCGAATTCACAACTCATATATTTACACCGCAGAAAAAAATCGCGACTGAAGCTCACGGTTTCAACCCTATTCTTGCTGCGCTCTCAAAACGCACGGAGGCTCCAACCTGAAGACTGATTTGGGTTTTTCTGGACTTCTACTGGTCATGATCGCTGGGGCCACCAACGATAATTTAGTGAAGACAGCATTTGTGGTAGCGATAACTGCGCTATCTTGGGATTTATTTGGACTCGATCCAGTTGTTCTGGCGAACATCGCTGCCCTATGTTTTATATTACCCTTTGTTTTTTTCGCTGGTCTTGCAGCGCATCAAGCAAATAAACAACCCCCTAAGCAGTGGTTATTTACTTTAAAACTTATAGAACTAGCGCTTGCATTGATCGCCTGTTTTGCGATTGCGAACCAAATCGGGTGGATTTTACTTTTCTGCGTTGGGGGATTTGGTATCCAATCGGCTCTCATTGGCCCATTGAAATACGCACTCATCCCCCGACTCACAGATCGTAACAAAATCTTAGACCGTAATGCCTGGATGGAGACAGCCACCTTCATTGCGATACTCGCCGGGACCCTTTTGGCCGCTGATTGGATTGTATCATCGCCCTACTTATTAATTCTTTTGATAATTATTTTGGCAGTCATTGGTTGCTTTGGACTTTTCCTATTACCGACGCTTAAAGGTCGCTCGGAAAGCATCCAACAGTCTTTGATCGAGCTAATCCGGCAACAAAAAAAAGACCAACGATCGATGTCTGCGATTTGGTGCTTAAGCGGATTTTGGGGAATCGGCTCTGTGTGGCTAACTCATCTGCCAATCTTGGCAGTGGATGTTTGGCATTTACCACCACAGTCTGTCGGAACACTACTCATTTATTTTGTTCTCGGCGTCACACTCGGGGCAATTGGTGGTGTTTTATTGAAGCAACAAGACCTAGTTCGACGAATCTGTCTTGGTGCTCTTGCAATGGTTTTAGGGGGTCTTTTGATTCAAATCTCGACTCATACGATTGCTTTACTAGGCCTTGTTTTGACGAGTGCTGGTGGTGGTTTTCTCGCTTTACCTCTGTACACACTGCTTCAAGATGACATGACAGCTGTCGCAAACAGAATCGCAGTCAACAACATAGCAAACGCTTACATGATCATCCTAGCAGCGATTGCGTCGATCCTTGTCGTCGGGCTTCTCGGTTTACCTTTATTAATCTGGTTGCTCGTTTTGAGCGTTGGTCAACTCTTCCTCTGCCTTAACCATCGCACTAATTTGAGCTTCAGCTAATGCTTCTGGCGCTGGGGGCATCTGTAAAAAATAGCCCTGTCTCTCAATCGACTCTAGAACCTCAGATGCTTTAACACGTGCCATTTTTTTGGAATCGGTTAGAGGAAAAATCATCACCGATTCCAGGTTACCGAATGTGGCCAGTAAATCTTCAGGTACTGATTTCATACCCTCTTTTTGGTCTACAAAAAGATACATTTCTTCGCGTTTATTGCCTTTGAAAATTTCAACTACACGCATGAAATACGTCCTCTAAAACTACTTTACGCCATCCTGATGGCTTCCATTCGCGACCGTCCATTGAGGCCACAAGTTGTCGCTTTTTTACAAGCATTTCCGGAGCAATTCCTAACCCTCGAGCAATACCCTCAACTTGAGTTTGCCGCTCCTTGAACTCGTTTTTTAAATGCTTTGACAGGGGTGGCGGTGGCGGCTCTACAGTCTCAGCACTCATGGCATGTTCGATCACTGATTTTAATTGCTCCCCATATCGGTCTGCTTGTTTATTACTCAGCCCATGCTGACTAACCAATTGATGGTGGCGGCCAACATCACCAGAGGTGGCTAATGAGAATACTGATTGATCGCTTAGGATATGCTTCCTTGGTCGATCAAGTCGGCGGGCCTCCTTTTCACGCCATTTTACAAGGTGCACCAACCGCGACATTCCTGTCGGACTTAATCGCCAAGCGTTACCGAATTTACCGATTTGCGTTTCAAGGTCGCCATCTACAAGAATCGAAGCATTGCGGTCTCTAATCAATTCCATTTCCTCATGCATCCAGTCCAGTCGACCGGCCTGCTCGAGTTGCTCCGATAGAATCTCGTATAATGGCTCGAGCACTAACACGTCATCCTTAGCGTATTGACACTGCGCATCTGATAACGGGCGACGCGTCCAATCTGAGCGAGTTTCTTGTTTAGAAATCTCCTTACCCAATAGTTCTGACGCAAGAGTGGACAGACTCGGCGAGATTTTTACGTTAAGCAGCGCATAGGCAACTTGTGTATCAAACACCAGCGCAGGAAGTTGCCCTGTAAGTCGAAATAACACCTCGTAGTCTTCCTGAGCGGCGTGCAATATTGATTTAGTACCGCCTCTCAGAAGATCTCCTAATTGGTTAAAGTTCAAACCGACGAGTGGATCGATTAAAAAGGCTTTTGAGTTAAGGCCTACTTGAATCAAACCCGGCTTAGGATGAAAGGTTGAAACGCGCACAAATTCTGTATCAAGAGTGATTGCGCGTGCCTCTGAAATGATGGCTAACAGATCATCGAGAGCGGCTTGTTGATCAATCCAGCTTAAAATCATCAACGCTGAACCTGGGTACGCGAGGCTAACGCCTGGGAAAGTGTTGAGATATCGAGATGATCGAGTTCACCACCCACAGGGACCCCCTGCGCTAGACGGGTAACACAAACCGAGTCCCCGAGCCCCATAACTATTTGATGCGTAGTTGCTTCACCCTCGACTGTAGACGCTAGCGCTACCAAACATTCGTCAGGCTTGTCTCTTTGTACCCTTTCCAACAATGCAGACAAACCAATTTCCTGAGGACCAAGACCCTCAAGAGGACTTAACAAACCGGCAAGGCAGTGATAGCGACCTCGAAACAAACCTGACTGCTCGATAGCGAGAAGATCACTCGGAGATGACACCACACATAGTAGGTTTTGATCTCTAGACTCGTCCTGACAAATCCGGCAAGGCTGGATTTCAGTCAAATTACGACAATACTCGCAGTACTCTATTTCTACCAGCGCTTGGTGAAGAGTTTTCGCCAGATTCAGCCCTCTATCGCGATCTCTCTCGAGCAAATGAAGCGCCATACGAGCGGCTGATCGCGGACCGACACCTGGCAAGCATCTGAGAGCACTTTCAAGATCTTGTAAAAGCGGCGAAACACTCATGAAAACGGAAATTTGAATCCCGGGGGTAGGTTTAGACCTTGAGTTAAATTACCCATAGATTCTTGCTTCATCGTTTCTAATTTCTTATTCGCATCGTTAATTGCAGAGGCCACCAATTCACCCACAATTGAGGGCTCATCGGCTAGCACGTTGGGGTTAATATCTACGCACTTGCAATCACCCTGCCCGTTTAAAGTCACGGACACAAGGCCTGCCCCTGATTCACCTCTGACTTCTTGCTCCGACAACTTGGATTGTGCTTCCTTCATCTGATCCGCAACTTTCTGAGCCTGCTTCATCATTTCCTGTAATGGACCATCAAACATGGTTATCTCCATCTCTTGGTTGAATCGTTTCTGTGGGTATCGACGCGTTGAATCGCTCGGTTAGAGCTCTAACAAAAGAATCTTCCCCGAATTTTTTCTTAGCTAGTTCAAGACGCTCACTTTCGATACGAGCGCGGTGTGATTCCGGGGTTTCCCCTAACATCTCACGAATCTCTACCACGATCTTCGGAGCGTGGCCTAAGTGCTTTGAAAATGCTTCAGATATTCGTCGGCGGTGTAGCTCATTGAGCAACCCCTCTGTGTGTGAGTTTGAAGCTAGCACCACCTCATCCTTATTTACAGAGACGAGCTCTGTTTGATTCACTAGAGAGGCTGTCATTCCTTGCAGGCCAAGAAGGCTAGTCTCAAAGATCCACGATTCTGGCGTAAACGATAATCTGAGCCGTGACTCATATTGCTTACCTGAGTCAACCGTAGAAGCATCGACGTCTGATATTTTCTCTACTGGGGACAACATCATTGAATCAGACTCCGAAATCGTATCCCCCGGGACCGATACTGAAGCAGCGCCCTTGCTCTGATTTTTGGGCAACGGCATCGAGTTCTTTTCGATATTAGGCTCGCCGATAGGATTCTTATCTGTTGACGTCGTCTGTGGATGTGATGACCTAAACTTCATCACATTTTCTTGGATGATACTATCTGACTTACTCGGCTCAGGCTCGGGCTTTTGATTAGGGTTAGAACCGGCTTGCGGTGACTGAGGAGTGCCAATCATTTCTCCCGCCTGCGCTGGTCGGAACGCTATCATTCGCAACACAAGCATTTCGAATGCTGATCGTCCATCAACAGCTAATGGAAGATCTCGATACCCAGTGAGTGAAAACTGATACGCAAGCTGGATAAACTCAGGCGACATTAAATTTGCCAAATCACGCACGGCTTCTTTTTCATTAGGGGAGAGATGGTTAATTCCCTGATCAGCAACTTGCGCTATTGCAGTCTGATGAAGCATCTCCTGTATCCCACTAACCAAAGCCATCCAATCTGGCGATCCATTCGATAACTGATTAATACGCGTAATCGCTTCTGAAGCTTCACCTCTAGCAATTTCAGCTAGTAACATCGGAATTTCAGAAACACCCTGTGCGCCAAGCATCTCCACCACGTTGTCGGTTAGAACTGATCCAGCTCCATGAGCAATGGCCTGATCTAGTAGTGTCATCGAGTCACGCACTGATCCTCTTCCTGCCTTAGCTAGATGCCATAGCGCATCTTTTTCAAACGAAAGATTTTCCTCGTCGAGAACGTATTCAAGGTGAGATGCTAAAATGTCTGGACTCAGATCCCTCAAATGGAACTGCAGACATCTTGACAAGACAGTCGGCGGCAGCTTCTGAGGATCAGTTGTTGCCAACAGAAACACGACGTGTGCAGGAGGTTCTTCAAGTGTCTTCAACAACGCGTTGAAGGAGTGCGTTGAAAGCATGTGGACTTCGTCAATAAGGTATACCTTGAAGCGCCCATGGCTTGGCGCATAACTCACATTGTCAAGAAGCTCGCGAGTATCCTCCACCTTGGTTCGACTTGCCGCGTCAACTTCAAGCAAATCTACAAATCGATTATCTGAAATTGCGCAGCAAGTACTGCAGTCTCCGCAAGGTGTTGACGAAACACCATGGTCACAATTCAGACATCGTGCCAGGATTCTAGCGATGGTGGTCTTTCCAACGCCTCTGGTACCGCTGAATAGGTACGCATGATGCAATCGCCCTGAATCGAGCGCATGAGTAAGCGCTTTACGGACATGTTCTTGACCGATTAGCTTGTCGAATGTAGTTGGCCGCCATTTTCTGGCCAAGACCTGCTGACTCATGCATGCCTCTTCAGCTTGGAAGCAACTCCTGCCAGCCACACCCCGGCACATCAGATCG
>CAJWIY010000076.1 GCA_913042205.1 uncultured Gammaproteobacteria bacterium | reverse complement strand
TTACAAGCCCATACACGAGATAAGCGGCGAACGGCCTACCGCCAAGTTCTGCACGCCGGCCGATCAACAAACCTCGCCACACGATAAAAGTCATAAATCCGACCGTAATCAAAGCACCGATAAGACCAAGCTCTTCGGCGAGGATCGCGAAAACGAAATCGGTGTGGGCCTCTGGTAGATAGAACAACTTCTGCACAGAATTACCGAGTCCCATACCAAATAGCCCCCCCCGGCCGAATGCCAATAAAGCCTGTGTTAGTTGGTAGCCCGCTCCAAAACGATCGGCCCAGGGGTTAAAAATTGTTTCGATCCGCTCGATACGATAAGGCTCAATCACGGCAAGAATCGCGAGACCGAGAAAGAGCGCTGAGCCAAACACCACATACTGTGTAAATGGCGCCCCGGCCAGCAAGAGAACGCCCATCACAGCGCAACTCAATACCAATAATGTGCCGTAGTCGGGTTCCATTAATAAAAGAATCGCTATTAAACCGACAACGGCCATAGGTTTGACGAACCCGCTAAATTTTTGACGCACCTCTTCAAGTCGCCGGACCAAATAGGATGCTAGGAACAGCATCATCGTAAATTTTGTAATTTCAGATGGTTGAAGATTGAATATCCCGAGACTGAGCCAACGTGTCGCACCCTTCACTGTAAGGCCTACGCCCGGTATCAAAATAATTGCGAGAAGCGCCATCGAGAGAAGTAAAAAATGTGTTGCATAGTGGTACCACGATCGTGTTGGTATCAAATATGCGATCACGCCCGCGATCAATGCAATTAGAAGGAAAAATGCATGTTTCATCGCGAAGCTAAAAGGCTGCCCAAATCGATCTGAGGCCACCTCAACAGAGCTAGATGCAACTAAGAGAAAACCAAGGCATGCGAGCGCGCACGCTGCCAGAATAAAATGAAGATCTGGAATACCTAGGGGCATAAAATTCGAGCGACGAATCTCAGGCTTCACAATTTGTCTCCACAAGACGCCTAAAGTGATGACCACGTTCTTCGTAGCTAGAAAATTGGTCGAAGCTCGCGCAGGCAGGGCTTAAGAGAACAACGTCGCCTTGAGAAGCATCAGCAACGGCGCACTCAAATGCTCGATCGAGCGTCTCAACAACGGTTGCGTGAGGGCCCAGAATCGCTGCAAATCGGTCGCGGTCCTTGCCATATACGAAAACGTGATAGCAATGCGCTTTGACGACCTCAGCCCATCGGCCGAGGTCGGCACCCTTACTCTCGCCTCCTGCCAGCAGAAACAGCCGACCATCTGTGCAGACACTGCGCACGGCGGTCTCCGACGCTCCTGTATTTGTTCCCTTAGAATCATTAATAAAACGGATACCTCGAAAACCGGGAACTTCAGTCATCCGATGCGGCAGTCCTTGAAACGATTCAATCACCTTGACTGCGACCCGCTTATTGACGCCTAAGAGATGACATATCGCAAAAGCCGCCATCGTATTTTGGATCATGTGCCTACCAGGCATCGGAAGCGCATTAACCGGCATCCAAGGATCAGCGCCTAGTGAAATCCATGTAGCGTCGTCAACTACCATCAGGCCAAATTGGTAAAAGTCAGAATTTTGTAGGGCAAAGTTAATAGTGGGTGTCTGATCAGGAACAAGTGGTTGCGAAAGGGGGTCCTCTGCATTCACCACTACCGCACCCACCCCCTCAAAAATGCGATGCTTGGCGCGATGATAGGCGATCATTGATCCGTGCCAATCAAGATGGTCCGGGGACATATTCAGACAGGTCGCCACAGTTGCTCTCAACCCACGTGTACGTTCGAGTTGAAAACTGGATAGCTCGAGAACAGCAATCGACTGATCCTTTCGCTGTGGCAATAAATCTAGAGCTTGTGGTCCCAAATTACCACCGACTAGGACGTCCCTACCGTCAGCTTTTAAAATCTCAGCAACTAGGTATGTCACAGTTGATTTTGCGTTTGATCCAGTGATGGCAACCAGTGACTGATGCTCGGGCCAGGCTCGCCGGAACAACTGGATGTCACTGATCAGGTGCGAACATGTATTACCGATCCCTTCGGTCTCGGGAGCCACGCCGGGACTCACTACGATCTCTTCAAACTGATCTAAGTACTCTGTCTTCAAGGGCCCAAAATAAGTTTTCACTCCCGGAAATTCATTATGAAATTCAGATTTCAGTATTTTCGAATTACGCGTGTCTGCAACTTCGAAACGAATCCCTAGAGCCTGAAAATGGCGTGCGACTGCCTGCCCTGTCGATCCTGCTCCAAGAATGAGGCGTTTAGTTGTCGCGATCAAAGCCATAAATCACCTCAACTTCAGAGTCGCCAAACCAACAAGAACGAGCATCACCGAGATAATCCAAAAACGAACTATAACCCGTGGTTCAGGCCATCCCTTCAGTTCAAAATGATGATGGATTGGAGCCATACGGAAGAGCCGTTTGCCAGTGAGTCTCATACTTGCTACCTGCATCATCACAGACACCGTTTCCAGCACGAAGATGCCCCCCATGATGAACAGTACTAATTCCTGACGCACCATAACCGCAACAGTTCCCAGAGCAGCTCCAAGCGACAGCGCGCCCACATCGCCCATGAATACCTGAGCGGGGTAGGTGTTGAACCAAAGGAATCCAAGACCAGAGCCCACCATGGCGCCCAAAAAGACAACTAACTCACCGGTTCCTGGTATATAGGGAATAAAGAGATACTGAGAGAAAATTGCATTCCCCGTTAGGTAGGCGAAAACGCCCAGGGCACTTGCGACCAAAACAGTCGGCAAAATAGCTAAGCCGTCGAGTCCATCCGTCAGATTCACCGCATTGGACGTACCTACGATGACAAAGTAGGCCAGGATGATGTAGCCAAGGCCCAAGGGAATCAAAAGATCTTTAAAGAACGGGACAAGGAGTGTAGTTTCGCTGGGCGTTTTTGCGATTTGATACAACACGATTGCAGCGATAATTCCAATAAGGGACTGACCCAAATATTTGGATTTCGCAGACAGTCCTCTAGAGTCTTTAAGGACGACTTTCCTCCAATCGTCAATCCATCCGATCACTCCGAATCCGAGCATTACCAACAAAGCGATCCAGACGTATGCGTTTGTGAGATCGGCCCACAAAAGCGTCGATGCCATGATACAAACTAAAATAAGCACACCACCCATCGTCGGTGTACCCTGTTTTGAGAAATGTGATTTTGGACCATCAAGCCTTACCGACTGTCCAATCTGACGATTCTCCAGAGAGCGAATAACCCACGGACCTATAAGCAGAGCAGTGAGTAGTGCAGTTAAGACTCCCAGAATTGAACGTAACGTAAGGTACTGGAAAACGGCAAAACTCGGTTCAAGACTGCTGAGATAATTCGCCAGTACGAGTAGCATGGCTAATGCCCCCCCTGCTTCGACACAAGCGCATCAATGACACGATCCATCTGAGCTGATCGCGAACCTTTGACAAGAATGACATCAACATTGGAAATGACGCGTCGTAAATAATCGCTGACCTCGTCATGCGACTTCACATAAATAGCATCTTGACCAAATCCATCGGCGATTGGATCCGCTAGGCCCGTGGCGATCAATCGATCAATGCCCTTCGCTTTTGCATAGGCTCCGACTTGTGTCATCTCAGAATAAGCAGCATCACCGAGTTCACTGAGCCCCCCCACCGCCAAAATTTTTGTACCTCCCTGTTCGGAGAGCCAATCAATTGCTGCGCGGGTTGAACGAGGGCTTGCGTTATATGTGTCATCGACCAACAAACAGCTACCCAGTAATCTTGGTGTCATGCGACCGGGTTCAATCACTGCGGTTTTGAGTCCCAACTGGATTTCATCGGCTGTCGCTCCGGCAGCGAGGGCCATGGCTGCAGCTGCGGCCGCATTTTCCATAAAATGATACCCAAGTGTTGGAAGGCTAACGTGAATCTGTCCGCTATCAAATTGTAGGACTACCCGCTGCGATGATTCGGGTGTCCAACAAACATCGGCATTATTTCGTCCAATACTGATCACTTTTCGGTCACCGGCGCGTTGCAACCACTGATCAAAGGCAGGCTCATCACTATTTAGAACAACTGTTCCATCAGGATCTGTGTAATCAATGATTTCACCTTTTCCCTGAATGACACCATCTATCGATCCAAAGCCCTCGAGGTGCGCAACACGGGCATTCAATAGGGCTGAGACTATTGGGCGTACCATGGCGGCAATATACGCAATCTCGCCAACCGCAGAAGCGCCAAGCTCGAACAACGCAAAGGGATGATGGGGCCTGAGACGAGCCATTGTTATGGGTACCCCTAAATGATTATTTAGGTTGCCCTCGGTGGCGAGGATGTCGTGGTAGCCAAAACGTATCGTCATCTGTCTTAGAATCGAAGCCAGAAAACCTCGGGTACTTGTTTTACCTTGACTACCCGTCAGGGCGAAAACATCACCTTGATAAGTGGCTCGGATCGAATGCGCAAGATCACCCAACGCACGCTCTGTATTTTCCACACAGATCGAGGGAATTAAGTCAGTGGGTTTTGAGACAAGTGCGGCAGCCGCTCCATTCTTCGCAGCACTTTTTATGTAATCATGGCCATCGCGACCAGCGACTATAGCTACAAAGAGATCACCCGCAACAGCTTTGCGACTGTCGATAGTGAATCCAGAGATTGGTACTGAACCATCAGCGGATACCTTGAGATACCGGGCCAAATCCTCCAGCTCTCTAGGAAGCATGTTGAGCTCCCTGATCATTGCGCCCTAAAAGACGGTTGACTTCGACTCGGTCTGAGAATGGCTCCATCCTCCCACCAATAAGTTGGTAGTTCTCATGCCCCTTACCAGCAAGTAATATGTAATCATTAGCGGTGGCTGTCTTGACCGCAAACTGGATTGCCTTTGATCGGTCGACTTCTTCAAGTATCGGAGCCTTGGTCATCCCAGATCGGATCGCTTCGATGATCCGGAGTGGTGACTCAAATCTTGGATTATCAGAAGTGAGCACGACATGATCGGACAACTCAGAAGCGATGCGGCCCATCAAGGGACGTTTACCCGAATCTCTTCCTCCCCCGCAACCAAAAACAGACCAAATCTCTCCAAGACAGTGACTACGACAAGTGTTTAATGCTTTTTCCAGTGCGTCTGGTGTGTGCGCATAGTCGACGACCACGGTCGCTGAATCAGGCGTCTTGTACCATTCCATGCGACCAGGTACCACCTCCAACTGGTCTATGAGACCCAAAACATCCCCAGTCATTTGTGGTTTGATCGCCGAGACCGCACCCACCGCCGCGAGAACATTCTGAACGTTAAACTCACCGAGTAACGGAAATTCAATACTGCAAGCTTCACCCAATACCGATAGGGTTATCCGCGATCCCGTCGAAATGGACTCGATGCACTGAATCGTTAAGTCGCTACCCAAATTTCCGAACGTGACAACCTCCTTATCGGACAATGTGTCAGCCAATTTTTTGCAGAATGGATCATCTGAATTCAGAACTGCACAGCGAATATTGAAATCGTAAAACAAGCGGGCCTTCGCACGACCATAAGAATCCATATCACCGTGATAATCCAGATGATCACGCGTCAGATTGGTGATGACCGCAACCTCAAAAGGAATACCGTGAACCCGGTATTGGTCAAGGGCGTGCGATGAGACCTCCATTGCGACCACCCGAACATCAAGAGATCGTAGCCTTGCAAATATCTTGAAGAGGGTGACTGCATCTGGGGTGGTTCGATCTAAATCAACCAACTCATCCGAACCGACCGATACGCCCAAAGTGCCGATACGGGCAACTTTATATCCAACGTGCTCCGCTAGCTGAGTAATTAAATGAACCGTTGTGGTCTTTCCATTAGTCCCAGTTACACCAATGATATGCATGTTTTGGCATGGATACTCATAAAAAATACTAGCCAAATATCCAATTTGAGTCCTTAGTTTATTCACTTTAAGTGCTGGTATATCGATCGGAATCTCCCCAGACCACTGATCGTAGAGAACAGCCACAGCGCCATTTGTGATGGCTTCATCGATGTAGTTCAGACC
>CAJWIY010000075.1 GCA_913042205.1 uncultured Gammaproteobacteria bacterium | reverse complement strand
TTGAACACAGTCCAACGCATGGGGTAGGTACCCGAGTTTGCATAAGGGAAGTCAATCATTTATCGCTTATATTTTGTTATGTTTTAGGACTGTGACAAAAAAAACAACCTTATAGTTCAGAATAAAAATATGACTAAATTTTATAATTCGGTCATAATATGGTTATTTTACTCAATTTTGTTGATTTGTGGTCTTTGTACTCACAGAATTGGGTTACACGATTTCAGGGAGAACATTCGATGTCGATGGAGCTTATAAACGAGACCATGGAGGACTGGAACAGCAGAATCTCGGCCGCTGAGGAGATGATGCCGATCATCGGGCGGCTGTTCAGGGAAAAATCGATCGAAACATCGATTTTTGGCCGCCTTTTGAATAACCGTACCGTCATCAATGTCATAAAATGTTGTCGTTTTGCTCGACAAGTGGAGGATGAGGAACTTACGGCCGAAGAGGCACGTGAAGTATTGCTCGAGGTAGCTAAACTTGATCTCAATCCATGTCACGTAGATATCGGTAAATTGGCGGTCAATTATCGTCGACTTGGAGATACACGGGACCTTTCCGACTACGTATCGGACGAACTGAAAGGCGCTACGCGCGCGGCAACAGCATCAGGTCAAAAAACAGATATTGTTCTGTATGGTTTTGGGCGGATTGGCCGACTGCTCGCCCGCGAGCTCATTGCAAAATCGGGATCGAAAGAGGCCATCCGCCTGCGCGCTATCGTCGTCCGTCACAATGGCGACAGTGATCTCATGAAACGTGCGAGCCTTCTCAGGCGCGATTCTGTGCATGGGTCTTTCGATGGCACGATTACGATCGACCACGATAGCAACGCGATTATTGCCAATGGTCAACGTATCCAAGTCATCTATGCGTCCAGCCCCACCGAGGTCGACTACAAGGCATACGGCATCACCAATGCCCTGGTTGTCGATAATACTGGTAGATGGAGAGATCGCGAGGGACTATCAGTACACCTCAGCTCTGCGGGCGCGAGCCGAGTACTTTTAACGGCGCCGGGTAAAGGTGACCTAAAAAATATCGTGCACGGCGTAAATCACGCGGAAATCAACGATACCGATACGATTATTTCGGCCGCAAGCTGCACGACCAACGCGATTACACCTGTGCTTGCTGCGCTAGACGCAAAATACGGTATACAAAACGGACATGTCGAAACAGTCCACAGTTACACAAATGATCAAAACCTGATCGACAATTTCCATTCAGGTGATCGTCGCGGTCGCGCTGCCGCACTCAATATGGTGATCACTGAGACCGGTGCCGCGAAGGCTGTATCCAAGGCTTTGCCCCAACTCAAAGGGAAACTCACGGGTAATGCGATTCGCGTACCAACACCGAACGTGTCCATGGCGATTCTCAAACTCAATCTTGGCAAAACAGTGGAAAAAGATGAATTAAACGACTACCTACGCTACGTCGCCATCCACTCAAAACTACAAAAACAGATCGACTATTCAAACTCGCCGGAGGCGGTCAGTTCTGATTTCGTTGGATCTCGTGCGGCCGGCATAGTCGACGGACTTGCAACCATCGCGACCGGCAACAACAGTTGCGTTGTTTACGTGTGGTATGACAACGAGTACGGCTACAGTTGCCAGGTCATTCGATGCCTGCGCCAAATGACCAAAGCGACGCTTCCAGCGTACCCAATTGCGAACTAATCGAAAACCAGCCCGATACCATTTTAAAGACAGGAGCATCGCATTTTTTTGGTAAACTGCTGATTCCTAGCGCGCCGTGATCCGATTCCCAAAAGGACCCACCCACCGCGTTCAATTCAATCTAAACAGGGACGATTATTGTGCTCGACGAATACCGCAAACATATTGAGGAACGTGCCGCTAAAGGCATCACGCCAAAACCACTCAGCGCTGACCAAGTAGCTGGCCTCGTAAAGCTTTTAAAAAACCCTCCAACCGGAGAAGAGTCTTTCCTTCTGGATTTACTGACCAACCGCGTGCCCGCAGGCGTCGACGAGGCCGCCTACGTGAAAGCCGCTTTTTTGACCGACATCGCTAAAGGAAACACACAGTGTGATCTCGTGTCACGCGCAGAGGCGACACGTTTACTTGGTACCATGCTTGGTGGCTACAACATCCCCCCACTGGTCGAGCTACTGGATGATAGCGAAGTTGGACAGATGTCTGCCAACGCCCTGAAAAGCACTCTATTGATGTTTGATGCATTCCATGACGTGGAAGAAAAACGTCAAACCGGTAATACATTGGCACAAGAAGTGATGGAATCATGGGCAAATGCTGAATGGTTCTTGAGTAAGTCAGAAGTTCCCACCGAGATCAGAGTGACCGTCTACAAAGTGCCCGGTGAAACAAACACTGACGACCTATCCCCGGCCGTAGACGCGTGGAGTCGTCCGGACATTCCACTGCATGCCCAAGCGATGCTTAAGGCCCGGATGGAAAACCCTCTCGATACAATCGAAGGGCTGAAGAAGAGAGGTTACCCGCTCGCCTACGTTGGCGATATTGTTGGCACTGGTTCTTCCCGGAAGTCGGCAACCAACTCGGTTCTTTGGCATATAGGTAATGACATTCCATTCGTGCCTAACAAGCGTTCGGGCGGCGTATGTATTGGAGGTAAGATTGCCCCGATCTTCTTCAACACTATGGAGGATGCAGGCGCCCTGCCAATCGAATGCGATGTCACAAAAATGGAAACCGGCGATGTGATCATAATCAAGCCATACGATGGTCTGATTTTAGATGAGCAGGGCGAGACCGTAACCGAATTCAGTCTCTCTAGCCAAGTGATCCTCGATGAGGTCCGTGCCGGTGGCCGTATTCCTTTGATAATCGGCCGCGGCCTTACTCTTCTTGCACGGGAAGCGCTTGGCCTTGGCGCCTCTGAGTTCTTTAGAACGCCAAACGCACCTGTCGAGTCAGGCAAAGGCTACACACTTGCCCAGAAGATGGTTGGGAAAGCCTGCGGCGTTCAAGGCGTTCGCGCTGGTACATACTGTGAACCCCGCATGACAACTGTTGGCTCACAGGATACAACAGGCCCTATGACACGTGACGAGCTCAAAGAACTTGCTTGTTTAGGATTCCAAGCCGATCTAACAATGCAATCATTTTGCCATACTGCGGCCTACCCAAAGCCTGTTGATGTAGAAACACAGCACTCTCTACCTGACTTCATTTTAAATCGAGGTGGAGTCTCTCTTCGTCCCGGTGACGGCATTATCCACTCGTGGCTGAACAGGATGTTGCTCCCAGATACTGTGGGTACTGGCGCGGACTCACATACTCGTTTCCCGATTGGTATCTCATTCCCAGGAGGGTCAGGTCTAGTGGCCTTTGCGGCGGCAACGGGTGTTATGCCGTTGGATATGCCGGAGTCTGTTTTAGTCCGCTTTAAAGGAGAAATGCAACCTGGTATCACGTTGCGAGATCTTGTGAACGCGATTCCATATGCCGCACTCCAGCGTGGCCTTCTAACTATAGGCAAAGAGGGAAAGAAGAACTGTTTCTCCGGTCGTATACTCGAAATCGAGGGTCTTCCGACCCTTACCGTCGAGCAGGCATTTGAGTTATCAGACGCATCAGCAGAGCGCTCTGCTGGCGGCTGCACGATCAAACTTGATGAGGCTCCAATTCGAGAATATCTTGAATCAAATATAACGCTACTGAAGTGGATGATTGCTAATGGCTACGGCGATGCGCGCACTATCGCTCGCCGGATTACAGCGATGCAATCATGGCTTACACAGCCAGATTTGATGGAGGCTGACGCGGACGCGGAATATGTAGAAATCATCGAAATCGATCTCAACGAAATCAGGGAGCCGTTACTTGCCTGTCCAAATGACCCCGATGATGTGAAATGCTTATCTGAGGTTCAAGGGACTGCGATCGATGAGGTATTCATCGGTTCATGTATGACTAATATTGGACACTACCGGGCCGCAGGTGAACTTCTGAAGAATACCAACTCGATCCCAACGCGGCTGTGGATTGCTCCCCCTACTCGCATGGATGAGAATCAGCTTATGGAAGAGGGTTATTACTCAATCTTTGGGGCAGCTGGTGCTCGAACCGAAATGCCCGGCTGCTCACTATGCATGGGTAATCAAGCTCGGGTCGCTAATGACGCAACTGTTGTTTCGACATCAACACGCAACTTCCCGAACCGACTTGGTAAAGACGCGAACGTTTTCCTGGCAAGCGCTGAGTTGGCCGCTGTAGCGTCGATAATGGGCAAGTTACCAACCGTCGCTGAGTATATGGAATTTGCCAAAGACATCAATGCTATGGCTGACAAAATTTACCGTTACATGAATTTCCACCAAATCGCTAAATATCAGGCCAAAGCGAAGGAAGCGAATATTCCCGTGACAGAGATCGCATAACAACGGTATGTGAATACTCTGGCATCGACAAATACTGGGGTATTTCCCAAAAAATCGTCAATCTAGATTGACAACCTATTGATATTCCGTACCGGTGATTTCCAGACTCTGTGTGGGATCACCTGAGAGGAGACCAGCTTTGAATGACGAGAAAATTTATTATGTGATTGCAGCCGCATTGGCACTAACCATCGTTTGGATAGGGGCCAGTATGATGTTTGGTCCTTTTGGATTAAGTAAATAAAGCCTGTGCCAGACCGAAACCGATATGAATACTCTTGAATGAATTGTCGAACAGCATTAATGAGAATTAACTGCAAGAGACGCTGCGAGTTCAACTTAAAGTGTTGTAAACACTAAAGGTCTACAACAGCATCCTTCATAGTTTTGTGTTTATCTCACTCGCACGCTGATCATTCTCCTGTTCAGTAGCCTCAAGCATTGTGTCGACGACAGGTTCATATGACACTAAATATGCTTCTAAATATTCACGATAGCGTTGTATGAATGTGGGTAGGTATATGTAGGTCAGGCTAAATCGAGCCGCATAACTAAGCGGATCTGGATCGCCCTCGAATCTCAGGACGATCAAGACTCCTTCATCTGTAAGCCAGCTTTTTTGCAAGAGATCTATCGACCAATCTTCCGCGATCGCATCGCCATTTTCTCATTTAAGCCAGTAACCACTGGCTCGGTGAGCTCCTTTTTATCGGACTTCCCAGCATAACTATGGAGCAAAATGTAAATAGGGAATTGATTTCTTTCACTACCAATCGCGTCTAAATAATAAGCATCCTGCAAAATAACTAACCGAATTCTTTGATAAAGGATGGTTCTCCACTTAACGCATTATTAAGGGATATTGAACTGCGCCTTGTTTTCATTTAGAACAACACGTCTTCCTGAGCTACACGCGGTTAATGACGTTTTTGTTTTGTTATAATTCAAAAACTACCTCATGGGTCTTGTGTTTTAAGTTGCTCCAGAAAACTAAGGAAAGCGGAAGCAGGCCGGGCCTCTGAATGGATAAAGCCATGGTATCGATCGAAATCGGGGTGAGAAATAAATACATTCTTGAACTCTTGCTGCAATTCAAGATCATGGCAATTTGACGCCCAAGAACCTTTAACTCTCTCCCAAGCCTCTCTAACAGCCTCAAAGATTTGAGCCTCGGTCAAGTCGTGTATGTCAATCCCCGCGCGGCAATACTCTTCACTCGCATAGTATGCGTGGGTCAAATACTCAGTTGAACTGAGAAGCCTTTGCGACTTCCGCCACCTCAACGTTTTTGGGTAATGAAGCGCATTACTCCACGACCACAAATTCTGAAGTGGGAGAAAATTTAAAGCCAAAATAGGGCGCCGGAAAACATCACTGAACATATCGGGGCCACACCCAGTAGTAATACATAAATCACAGTTCGCAAAAAGCCACACATCCAAAAAGTCCGATTTATCTTTCCGGAAAGCGTAATCGATAAATTTGGGGTTATTGATATTCATGGGACTGGCCATTTGTTTACCCATTCGGAATACAAAGACGTCTTCGGATATTAAATAATCTACAGCCTCTATATAAGTTTGGATATCTGAGTCTCGATAAGAATGATATGTCCATCTTTGATCAGGAAACTCAGAGCATAGGTATTTTGAGTCCCGAACCATAAGACAAACAAAAGGATCTCCGACCTCCCAACCGAACTGCTGCATCCACGTTATCACTAACTGTTCTTCATCTGAGG
>CAJWIY010000074.1 GCA_913042205.1 uncultured Gammaproteobacteria bacterium | reverse complement strand
AATTACAAAAATCTGCCTGCTACATCCTAAAAACGCAAACTTATCAAACAGGCTATTGTGATCAACACCAAAGTCACTACGAGCTTGGCTAAAAACTCACGACATTCATCACTTAATCACTAGCTACGACGCGGGCCTCGATGTAAGGGCAGAAATCGCAGTCTGGTCACGACCTCGGAGTGGTCTAAGTCTTAGGTTGGATTATTAGCACTACCCTTTTAAACGGCAGCAGACTCGATCGCACCAATACTAATTGGGCCTACACTGATACCGAAGACGATTTTCAATGCGTAGAGAACAGGCTGGGTGGAAGGCAGTCTCCATAAGCTAGACCGTGAATTGGTTTTTGCGATGGAATTTGACGAGGCAAGACACTATGTGGCGACGGGAGAAATACCGGCAGATAAATAGATAACCTTGAACCATCGAGAAAATCAGCTTCAAAACGGCGCGTAAAAGTGTCAATTTGAAGTTGACATTTAATTTTTTTTCATTAAAACAGGATAACGAACAGATTGTTCAAGGGCCTGTTAAGAGGTTCACGCTGACTGTTTGAGTTAAAGCGCGTGACTAATAAAAATAAAAAGTTTCGATCGAAGTCACGCGCTTCTTTTTTAACTCCCCTGACGCGCCTCTACTTTTCGCAATACCAAGTTGTACCTTCGAGCCCGCGAGATTACAGTTACAACGATACTCTCGAGAGATAAATATTATGACTGACCGTTGCACCGTGACCGCCCTATATAACTATCCTGTAAAAAGCTGCCGAGGCACATCTGTAGACGAGGTACAGATCTCGCCAACCGGTATCGAAGGCGACCGTCAATTGATGATAATAAAAGATGGGAAATTCTCTAATCAGAAACGCCTGCCGAAGCTGGCACAGGTAATCACGAAGCGAATAGACGGAAACACTATCGAGTTTAGCAGCGCCGGGAGCGAGCCAATAACCCATAAAATTGATTCTGGTGGAGAAGAAATCGTCATCGATTACTATACAAACATGGTACCGGTGATCGACCAAGGTATCGAACTTGCCGAGTGGGTCTCTTTGATCGTTGGTCACGATGTCAGAGTCGTCGCGTTAAAATCCACCTTTCGCAGAACAGTTCCCCTGGAAGAGTTTAGTTTAGTGGACGGTATTGATCAGTCTCGCTTTGTCGACGTAGCTCCTATTCTCGTTACCAACAGTGCGTCGCTTAATGACTTGAACTCGAAACTTGACGACCCAATACCCATGAACCGATTTCGACCTAATGTCGTAATTGAAGGGCTTGAGGCCTTTGCCGAAGACACAGTGAGTACTCTGCAACACGGCGAACTCAAATTGATCCGCGCAACTTACTGTGAACGCTGCGCGATCACTTGCACCGATCAGGAAACGGGAGAAAGAAACAGCGAACCGCTGAATACGCTGAAAAGTTACCGGCACCGCGAAGATGGTTATGCTGGAGGAGTCATGTTCGGCTCTTACATGGGCGTTGAAGGAACCGCTACCTTAAGGGTTGGCGATACGCTGACAATAGCTTAAACATCCTGACTAGTCGGTAATAAAACAGAGCACTCGAAGCTCGATACTTCGCCTTGGAGGTGAGCTAACGAGCGCATCAGGATTGGCGAAAGCGCAATGCGGGCACGTCCTACCAATGACCCCCAAGGAATCGTAGGATTTAATTACGAGGACCTCGTCTGGGCTCATGCGGGGATAAAAATACCAACGCTGGTCCCTTGAAAACTTAACGCTGTAAGTCTCTATACCCACTTCATGCCAACTATAATTACTCGCACCGTAGCCGTACACGTGTGTTTCAAATAAATCAGTTTCTTTTACTGTACGGCCATCACACACAGCCAAGGGATAATCGTCTACCACGGAACTCAGGCCCCGCCAAAAGTTCAGAGACACAACTCGACTAGCGGGCGAAGGAACAGTTTCTCCATGAACGGCCAAATAGTCAGACCAGGTCGTATTATCCGTATAGTCCATATGAGCAAAACCTATGTAACCGCCGCCCGACTCGGCACCTGTAATTTGAGTTTTCCCGTCCGTGCCACCACCAGAAATTTGTCTTCCGGGTTCTCGAATCAAGTGATCATAGGTAAAGGTTACAGTTGCCCCAGTGAGTTTACGTGCTATCTCTTTGCACTCCTCATAATAGACCGTCATGACCTCCTCGTTATCCATGAAGTCGCTGACCGAAGAGGATGATTTCACCAGCTCGAAACCACTTTTCTCCAGACCTAAATCGTCAGTCTGCCTGGCGTCGAATATTGTTGTATTTTCTACTTCAGCGCCCAGGCTACCTCGCTCGGCGTCTGATTTTCGGTAATCGTAGATGTGTGGCGGATGCGTTGTGATGTCGCCGGCACCTGAGGGCAAAAAGGCAATATCGCTGTTGACTGAAGAGATTTGATTCATGACTTGTTAGCCACAAAATTTCGCTCAGCCCAGCCTTGATCATAAGGAGAGTAGAATCGAGCGTTTAGCGCCACATGCTTAAACTTCCAATCTTGATTATCGAGGACCAAGTGATCGACATAGCGGCCAGTCAGCCATACGGCTTTGTTTTTGTCTTTTTGAGTCGCCATCTGAATTAAATACCACCTGGCTTCGGCCGATTGACCATCCTCACTGAGATCAACGGCCGAATTAGTCACGTTGTGGATCGCGAAGGACATGACATTAGGCATGTCTATAAAAAACTGACGAATATTATCCAAACCCTCGTAATATCCGAGTTTTCCCCCATCCCAAATCGCATCTTCAGTAAAAAGCTCACAGAGCGCATCTGCGTCGTATCCATCGTCGCATAGGTCGCAATAACGAGCCTTCAAAAACCGAATTCGTTCAATACTCTCAACCCGAGCAAGCCTTTCCTCCAAGTCCATAATGCCCTCCTCTTCAGACACATTAATACTAGAACCTTATCAACGAATAGACAATTGAGGCCACAAAGTCTAAAAAATGATCAGCTTAAACGAGTTGAATTCTTTGCGAGACAGTTGCTATCTTCTTCTAATCAATAGCTCATACACCTGTTAACGAGATAACCTATGAAAGCTTCGGAAATTACCAGTCCACTACTAGATCAATTGAGCCGGCTCCAATTGGAGCGCAACGCCCTCGAACTTGAGGTAAACGGTTATACCGTGATTGAAGACGCGCTCGATCCTGACCTGACCAAACGCGGACTGGAAGCCACTTTGGAAACCTTTAAAGACCGTACAGGTAACAAGCCTGACGTTGCAACAGGAGAGGGTTTTGACGGTTTTTCGGTTTCCCGTTATATGCTGTTCCGGGATCCCGCCTTCGAAGGCATTCTCATGGCTGAAAAAGTATTGGCTCTAGTGGACTATCTCATAGGAGACGATTGTATTTTAAGCACCTTAACTGGTCATATGCGAGGTCAAGGTGGAGGCGAAACATTACCAACAGGTTACCTGCCTCTGCACGGGGACGATACTTCCCCACAGCCCCAAGCCGGAATTTATAACCTCGCCACAGTTAATATCTTTCTAACAGACGTCACCGAAGAGTCGGGTTGTCTCGCATTTGTTCCGGGCAGTCATAAAAAACTCAGGTTACCGACGCCTCAAGAGTCCATTTTAGCCGGTGAAGGTGCAAACCCCGAAGCGGTACCGTTGGTGGCCCCTGCCGGTTCTGCAGTAATCTGGCCTTCTCATACGTGGCATGGCTCATGGGAGTCAAAAACGCCAGGTCTACGCGTCACATTGGCAGAATTGTTTTGCCGCCCTCACTGGCAGACTTATGAACTGTACAGAGAAACTGTTACTCAAGAGATTTTAGACCGCAATTCCGACCGATTTGCGACCTTAATGGGCATGGATACGATGAACGGGTGGAATGACAATCAGGACGATTGGTATAAAAAATGGGGCGACAGAGATAGATCCAGATATGCACCGCAGACAATTTAAAACAAGCTATACCGAACGGTCTTCTAAGCAAGCTGGCCTATATAAAGCAGCCAAATAGTGGAAATCGGAATCGGCGGAGCCGTAACCTCCCTTTTGATTCTATTTGTCCTGGTTATTTTATGGACGACCAGACCACGCCTTAATCCACATCTAAAAAGTAACCTAACACTTCCACTAGGACTCGAAGAGCTCAAACAGGAGTTATATGACTCAGAACGCAGAACACCCAACCTGATTCCAGGCACAGAAGCGACCATAGATTTTGCTAACCCGAGCAACCCGACGAAGACAGATCTGGTGTTCATGTACGTTCATGGTTTCAGTGCGTCATGGAGAGAAACCGCACCTGTTGCAGAAACCTTAGCTAAATCCTTTCGAGCCAATATTCTCCAATGTCGCCTTGCAGGTCACGGTACTGGACCAGAGGGCATGAAATGCAGTGCCGAAGACTGGTTACTCTCTTTAGACCGACAAGCTCAGATCGCTGAGCGGTTAGGAGAAAAAGTAGTTGTGATCGCTGTCTCCACTGGTGCGCCATTGTCTGTCTGGCTAGCAACTCATTCCGCCATTAAAGCAAAGTTAGCTTGTCTGTTATTTATGTCACCTAATTTCAAGATTCGGCCTAACTTAGGTTTTTTACTGACCGGGCCTGTGTTTTCTCAGTTAATCAAGCTCTTGTTCGGCGGTCGATATCGCTCCTGGGTACCCGCTAACGAGGAACAGGCAAAATTCTGGACTACCAAACAACCCATGTCCGCTCTCATTGAGATGCAAAAAGTGGTGGATTGGGCTAATGCACAGGATCTCGAATCGCTAGAGATTCCTTTAGCAACCCTTTACATGCCTAACGACCCCACCATAAACGCGAGGGCCGCCATGAGAACACATAAGAGGTTTTCAAATGTGAAGAATGAGTTAACTGCCGTTGGTATCGATGGAGATAAGCCTGATCACGTATTTTGTGGCAACATCTGTGGAGAACACAGGACTCAATGGACCACCGAATACCTAGAGAACTTTTTGACCAAACTGGACCTTAATGAGTCAAACCACTCTGCGTCCTAACGTTTACAAATTAGTTTGAATTGATTTTACACTCGCGCGATGCACTTAATTTCTATCTTTAAAGCAGGATCGACAAGCGCGGTCACACCAACCAGCGTCTGACTAACCTCTGGCTTACAACCGTAGATTGTCTCCCTGGCACTGAACAAATCACCTACCTGCTGCATACACTCTTCGACATCCGTAACAAACCACGTCTCATCTACCACGTTTTCCATGGTTGCTCCAAACTCCTCTAAGATTGCTCGAATATTCTCATAGCACACTAACATTTGACCTTTCAGATCGTCAGGAGTTTCTCCGTTGGCGTCTACTCCTATTTGACCAGCTAACGTCAGCAAATCACCCACTAAAACGCCCTGGGCAAAAAAATCGGCATAGGGGCCAGCTTTGTACAACTTTTTGTTTATAGGCACATGTCACTCCTTAAAAAAACAACATCCAAATTCGAACGTTAATTCGATTAGAAACGTTACTTGGAACCTGATCAAAACAATTAAAACTAAGTCCAAAGGTCTGCCCCGATACAGTTACCCCAACCCTCGTTCCAATGCCTCCATAAAATCTTTTCGGAATCGTTTACTTATTTTTGAGCCTTCAACCATCTGAAATCCATGGCAAGCCCCTGGGTAAACCACTAAATCACAAGATACGCCGGCTTCCATTAGCCGCCTCGCGTAATCAATATTTTCGTCTCTAAAAAGATCCATAGTGGCAGTAAACATCCAGGTCGGTGGCAACCCTGCGTAAGAGTCGAGTCTCGCAGGCACTTGAGGGGCAGCTCTTTCGGCATCACCAAGATAACGACTCCAACCGTATTGATTTAGCTGGCGAGTCCAAACAAATTCACCAACCAGCGGATCACCAGGGTTCTGCTCAGATCCGGTTCGATCGTCTAGCATCGGGTACGTGAGTGCTTGAAAGCACACAGCATATTCGCCTGCATCCCGGGCCTTAATTGCCAACGCAGCTGCCAGCCCTCCCCCTGCACTCTCACCACCTATCCCAATTCGTCTCACATCAACACCTAGCTCTTCAGCGTGTTCGTGTAAATAAGCTAAACCCGCATAGCAATCATCTAATGGAGCAGGTATCGGGTGTTCGGGCGCCAGTCGATAATCCACTGATAGGACTGTAACTCCCAATTTTGACGCGATTAAAAGGTTTGAAAGGTCAGATCCTTCAGGAGCGCCGAACAAATAACCGCCCCCATGAATATGCAGATATCCTGCTCTTTTGTTATCTGCATCAGCTTTGGGTTGATAAAGTAGACAACGAACATCGGGACCATCAAGTTGGGATGCAAAAATCTCGCTGCGTTGCACA
>CAJWIY010000073.1 GCA_913042205.1 uncultured Gammaproteobacteria bacterium | reverse complement strand
GCATTCGGCTACCGATGGATGAGCCGCCACAATTTCCTCCATTTCACCAGTTGATAGACGATGGCCTGCAATGTTGATGACGTCATCCGTCCGACCCATGATGAATACGTATCCTTCTTCGTCAATGAAGCCACCATCACCAGAGAAATAGTAGCCTGGATAGGTGTTTAGATAGCCTTCTTCGAAACGGGTTTGATTACCCCATACGGTCGGTAAACAACTTGGTGGAAGTGGTCGTTTCACAACCACACTGCCCTGTTCTCCGGGAGATGCTTGTTTACCATTCTCGTCCAAGATCTCGACCTTGAAACCTGGGGTTGGCATCGTTGCAGAACCCGCTTTCGGCTGGAACGACTCCAATCCTCTTGGGTTAGAGGCGATTGCCCACCCTGTTTCTGTTTGCCACCAATGATCGACAACAGGCAGACCAGAAAGTTCATGTAGCCAGTGATAGGTTGGTGGATCAAGTCGTTCACCCGCCAGGTAAAGGGCCTTAAGCGAGCCAAGCTTGTAATTTTTATAGTATTCACCGAGAGGATCCTCTTTACGAACAGCGCGAAAGGCAGTCGGTGCAGAGAATAAAATTTTGACCTTATATTCCTCAACAACCCGCCAAAATGCCCCCGCGTCTGGTGTCTTAACCGGCTTGCCCTCATACAATACGGTCGAACACCCGAACAATAATGGGGCATAGACGATATACGAATGCCCAACAACCCAACCCACGTCGCTTGCAGCCCAGAAAACTTCGCCCGGGCTCATATCATAAACCGCACTCATGGAGTAACACATGGCTACAGCGTGACCACCATTGTCGCGGACCACCCCCTTTGGTTTACCAGTGGTTCCCGACGTATACAAAATATAAAGCGGGTGCGTGGCATTCACTGGAACACAATCTACAGGTTGGGCTGTCTCCATTAGTTCAGACCATGTGATATCTCGATCAATTGTCGGCTCAAATGCGGCTTGCGGACGTTCCAGTACAACAACATGGTCGGGTTTCTTTTCAGATAGGTCGATAGCCTCATTCACGATGGGCATGTACTCAAGGACTTTACTAATCTCGATACCACAAGTTGAGGTAACAATTACTTTTGGTGCTGCGTCTGACAAACGCGACGCTAATTCATTGGGCGCGAAACCACCGAATACCACAGAATGAATTGCACCAATACGGGCACATGCCAGCATCGCTGTGACGGCTTCAGGAACCATCGGCATGTAAATAACGACCCTATCGCCTGCGCTAACGCCAAGCGAGGCTAGACCACCCGCAAATCGAGCCACTTGCTCTTGCAACTGCGAGTATGTCATTGATTTTTTGGTATCGGTCACCGGTGAATCGTAATAAATAGCAACCTGATCGCCTCGGCCTGCCTCAACATGGCGATCAATCGCATTGTGACAGGTATTGAGGATGCCATCAGGGTACCATCGTTCGATCCCGTTCATATCATCTGCGAGTGCAACCTGTGGTTTCTGCACCCATTCGATAAGGTCGGTCTTATCTAACCAGAATCCCTGTGGATCATTAATGGATCGATCATATTCGCTTTGATAGCTCATGAAACATGCCTACTGTGTGTTTCTGTCATTTTTATCTGAGTAATGTGAATGAAAACACACGAAATGTCTTTACGACGTTTCGGTGGTAACCCGGCCGACCCGCTGAGGACTCAAACCAAGTTCTCTCCACGCCTTTACGAGGTCACGTGCATCTGCTGGCTGAATTGCGACCAAAAGCGGACCACACGTCTGTGGATCAAACACAACCGGGTCAGGTGCCCCCAAACCGACTGAGCCAGCATAAAGTTGGTTCGATTCATGGGCCGTTGAATGAATACCACGCCGCACGCACCTTGTAACGTCATCAAAGACATCAATCTCATCGCTCCATTCCAAAGAAAAACCGTTGCTACCAAGCATTTCTTTAATGTGACCGGCCAAGCCAAAACCTGTTACATCGGTCATCGCATTTACACCATGTTCCGCAGCAAGACGGCTCGCAAGCGATAATGACTGAGTTGCCTGATTTATCCAGCAATCGATGGAGCTTCCTACGCTCTCCCCAGCAGACAAGGCCGCGAAAAGAATGCCCGAACCAAGACGGCCAGTTAACCACAATTCATCATCCTGCTTTACGTTTTGTTTGGAAAAAGATAACAACCCTTCTCCCTCGATCGATATGGCAATCATCGACTGATCCATTGAGAGGCTATGCCCACCAACCAGCGTGGTTTCATATGCAGCGGCCGCGTCCTGAATACCTTGAATGGCCTCGGCGAACTCCTCCGATTCAAGATTTTGGTTATCCGTTCGTTGGACAGCAATGAGTGATAGACAGGAGGTGGGGGAACCACCCATCGCCCAAATATCACTGACAGCGTGACGAACCGTTAAAAATCCCATCAGGTAAGGATCGTTAACAAGATAAGTCAACGCATCAATTGATCGGAAGCGCATACGATTACTATCGTAGTCTATCGCTGCATCTTCAAAGTGCTGCGAAAAAGCAGTCTGCAACGTCATTCCGGGTAGTTTGGCAGCGCAGCCTTCACAACGCATAACTCCGCCTTTTAAGTGGGCTTGAGGGCTATATTGGCGCATGAACTGACGATCTATTGCGTCTTTCAAGCGGAACATTAGTCGGCCTCTGGCAACAAACGAGCCTCTTATTCCGATTGCTTTTCCATCGCCAAGATTCAATAGCGTCAGCCAGTGTTTTTGCGGATTAAATGTTTTTGGTCTCAGCCCTTTTAATTTAGTCCAGATTGCCTCTGCTAAATACTGTCCGGCTCTTACTGCCATCACTCCTGAACGACCGCGTGGTGTCTCAAGACTCACAATGTCGCCTGCGGCATATAGACACTGCGTTCCTTGTACACGCAACATTTGATCGACTCGCAGAAAACCTTCATTCGTTGGTAGCGACGACTGGGCGATCCATGACGGGGGGCCAACCGGTGTGGCAATACAAATAGCTTTTGCAGGAATCGTCTGACCACTATCAAGTACGACTCCTGTTTCCCTTACTTCGACTACGGACCGTTCATCAATCAGGTTGATATCCCGCTCCATGAGTGAGCGCCTTATCTGATCCGCTCCAGCCTTAAGCGAGGGATCGTTTTCAAAGCGATACCTCGAAATGATCGTGATTTCACAATCCGGTCTGTAACGCTCACGAAAGGCGAAAGCGAGCTCCACTCCCGCAGCTCCACCACCAACAATAGCCATTGACGGATCAGGGTTATCAGTTATTTGGTCCAGAAGTGGTAACACTCGCAACAGATCCCGGATAGGCTTTACGTAATAACAATGCTGATGTCGATTCGGAAAACTGTCAGCAGGAGACGCGCCTGTATTCAGTACACAATTGTCGAATTTCAGGATCAGTGGATTTGATGAGACGACTTTGTGATGAATAGTCAGTGTTCGTTCTACCGAATCAACCGCATGCAAAGAACCTCTTATAAATCGAGCACCAGCCTGCGAACACAAGGCTGCAATGTCGATGAATAGCTCGCCCTCCGTATAATGACGGGAAAGAAACCCAGGTAACATTCCAGAATACGGGGTCGTCGACTCGGGATTGATAACCACCAATCGAACATCAGGTAGTGGGTCCACAATGAATCGTCGAATCAACGCAATATTGGCATGCCCCGCGCCGACTAACACGAGGGTCTGGGAGGGTTTTTGAATCGATCTATCCACCAACTATCCGTGTCGGTTCACGCATGGTGACAAACTCTTCCGCTGCCGTAGGATGAATACCAATAGTTCGGTCAAAATCTGATTCTGTTGCGCCCGCCTTAAGTGCGACACCAAATCCTTGAAGTATCTCGCCTGCATCTGGTGAGAGCATGTGGAGACCAAGAATTCTATCGGACTCAGCATCAACAATCAGTTTAAATATGCTTTCCTCTTGCCGGCCACTTAAAATGTGCTTCATAGGCCTAAATCGACTCACAAAGACTTTCGCATGGTGCCCTTTTGATATGACGTCTTCTTCTGATAGACCAATAACTCCGATATTAGGCTGACTAAAGATTGTGGTCGGGATAAGGTCATAATCGACCACCGCATCCGGCTCATTAGCAAAAAGATACTTAGCGAGTGCCATGCCTTCCGCCAAAGCCACAGGTGTAAGCGCCATGCTGCCCGTCACATCACCAACCGCATAAATCGAGGGTTCTTTGGTCTGAAAATTGTCGAATACCTCGATCGTGCCATCCGGACGGGTTGTTATTAGGGTATTTTCGAGACCAAGATCGGACGTGTTAGGGACACGACCAACAGCCATCAACACATCATCAACGACGAGGTCATTCTCACCATGACCAGAGTGATCTGCCCGTATACCGGCTGTAACCCGCTCAAAACCAAAAAGACGGTGATTCAATCGAACATCCACACCTTTGTTTTTCATTTCTTCAATTAATTGATTGACGATCTCTCGATCAAAATCTTTAAGAAGGTTCGGCCCCCGATAGGATAATATCGTCTTGACGCCGAGACCCGCGAAAATCCCAGCAAATTCCACCGCAATATACCCTCCACCGACGACAAGAATACGGTCAGGTAAGTGTTCTAGGTCAAAAATTTCATTGCTAGTTTTGGTCAGCTCAATCCCTGGCACTTGAGGATTACGTGGCCATCCTCCTGTGGCGATCAGAATTCTTTGCGTTGATAGGTTACGATCGTCCACCCGCACGGTGTGCGGATCTATTATTCTTCCTCGACCAATAACTAGCTCGGCCCCTGAATTACTTAGTAAGTGATCATAAACCATATTCAATCGACTGATTTCGTTGACTTTATTGTCGCGGAGCATCGGCCAATTGAGACCATTATTTGTTACATCCCATCCGTAACCTGAAGCATCGCTTATCGACTCCGAGAAGCTCGAACCGTAGACATATAATTTTTTCGGAACACAACCAACGTTGACACATGTTCCTCCTAGATAACGGTCCTCAATAACTGCAACTTTGGCACCAAAATTGGCCGCCATACGGGCAGCACGGACACCACCACTACCTGCACCGATAACGACTAGATCGTATTGACTCATTACGTCCTCTTTTCATAAACACGATTGCTTTACCGATCTGTTCGCCCGATTCAATCCTGCGCCCTCAACCTGCATACAATTTTTACCTTTTTCGACCTCAGGCGACGGCAACTCTTGCCATTGGGCCTCTGCCTTCGCATTATTAGTGCCTAAGGCGCATATAAATTTCGTGCACTCATAGCTAAAAGTTTTTGTAGGTTAAGGAGACATCGACGCATATGGAATCCCCAAATCAAAGTTTAGGACCGATTAAAAAGCTCAACGCTGTCCTCCACTCGGAGGTTGGTCCTGGCGTTCTGCTCCTGATTATGGCCATCTTGGCGATGACAATCATGAATTCGCCACTGGCATCCTACTACGAGAATATATTTTCCACCAAAGTAGTTCTCGGCGTCGGGCCTATCGTCATAGATAAACCATTTCTTTTATGGGTGAATGATGGCTTGATGGCAATATTTTTCTTCTTAATCGGCCTCGAGATTAAGCGTGAGCTGATGGTCGGACACCTGTCAGACATCCGCCAAGCGCTACTTCCTCTAGGCGCTGCAGTGGGAGGGATGGCGGCACCAGCACTGATCTATTTAATCGTCACTCACGGTGTTGAGGGTGCGGTGAATGGCTGGGCAATCCCAGCGGCAACCGATATCGCTTTCGCTGTCGGTGTTTTGGCTCTCCTGGGGCCCCGCGTTCCCGTCGCCTTGAAGGTTTTCCTATTGACTCTCGCGGTTGCCGACGATTTAGGCGCTATTGTAATCATTGCCCTCTTCTACACTGAGCAATTAAGTATTGGGGCGCTTGGATTAGCATTTGCCGCGCTTGGTGTTCTAATATTGATGAACCGCCTCAATGTGGGCAACCAGTCCGCGTACCTGTTCATCGGATTTATTATGTGGGTCGCTGTGCTGAAGTCTGGGGTACACGCAACACTCGCAGGAGTGGCTCTGGGTTTTTGTATCCCCTATTCACTACCCAAACAGGAAACTTCACCCGTGGTCAAACTAGAGCATGAGTTGCATGGCTTCTCCAGTTATCTCGTTTTGCCGCTGTTCGCTTTTGCGAACGCGGGTGTAGCAATTGGTGAGCAGGGGCTCTCAATTTTAGGACATCCTGTTCCCCTAGGGATCGCGGCCGGCTTGCTCATTGGCAAACCAGTCGGCGTGATGATTTTCTGCTATTTCATTCTGAGGTTTGGTATTGCAAGCATGCCTAAACATGTTAATTGGGGACAACTATTTGGGGTCGCCTTCCTGTGTGGTATTGGCTTTACTATGTCGCTCTTCATCGGGTCCCTTGCATTCGGCGGAATGGACAATCCATTAGCGGGGCTGGACCGGCTCGGTATTTTGAGCGGATCGATTATTTCGGCTGTGGTTGGATTCATTGTGTTACAGAGAGCACTGCCGGAGAAATCCCTTGCGACCTCAACGTGAATTCGTCGGACCACGGCTAAAAAAGCCGGGCGTAAGCCCGGCTAATCCAGATTCTGAGAGAGCAACAATCACGTCATTCTTTTATCAATTTTTGAGCTTGACCGATCCAGTCATCACGCTTAATGCGACCGGTGAATTTCACGACATTCGCCTCGAGATCAGCAATTTGCAGATCAGATAAATTGGCGATTTGTTCAAACGATGTAATTCCAACATCCTGCAATTTCTTCTCAAGTCCCGGGCCGATACCTGTAACCAATTTTAAATCGTCTTTGGGTGCGGTTATTTGCGCTATCGCAATCACAGATTGAACTTGCTCTGGCTTTTTAGTTTCTCTATCCTGAGCGT
>CAJWIY010000072.1 GCA_913042205.1 uncultured Gammaproteobacteria bacterium | reverse complement strand
TCAATCCGAACGTGTCGAAGGAAATTGAACAACAAATCGAAAACGCGTTGAGACACGTGGACTCAAGTTTGATTGCCAAATTTTGGAACACATTCACAAATCGAAAGAAACTTGATGATTTTGATATTGCAATACTGCGTGAATATTACATCTTACTTGTGGTGGGTCACAACAAGGCATTTTCGTACTCTGGACCGAACTACTTTTCTGACGCACTGGAACTAAGAAAACAATTGAATCCAAGAAAAATGAGGATACGGTAACTGCTTATCCGGAAGACGTCTTTCTGCAGCGTCTTTATGATAAGCAAACTAAAGACGATCGTTTGCTTTCGAGCGCAGTTTCTGATGCCAGCGAGATACTAGTTATATCGTCATCATGCTCATGATCATGATCTGACTCTAAGAAGTCGGGCTCAAATTCTGTGATCCGGTCGAGGCTGAAAGCGTCTAAGCCAAGGATCTCATCGAGAGGGAGGTCGCAGCTCGTCGTGCGTTGGATCTTCGTATACGGATTAATTTTCTTAATGCGAGCTTCTACACGGTTAAGTATTGCAGGATCTACCAGATCGGTTTTGTTCAAGAGGACAACATCAGCAAACGCGATTTGCTCCTCCGCCTCGTGGTGTTCGTCCAGCTGGAGCTCCAAGTGCACCGCGTCCACTATCGTGACGATCGCATCTAGTTTGGTATGGTCTGCGACCTCCTGGTCCACGAAAAATGTCTGGGCGACTGGGGCGGGATCAGCCAGACCTGTGGTCTCAACGATGATCGCATCTAGTTTGTCAGCGCGTTTCATCAACCCGCTTAGGATGCGAATTAAATCACCCCTAACTGTGCAGCAGATGCACCCATTGTTCATCTCGAAGACTTCTTCGTCGACGTCTACCACCAGATCGTTATCAATTCCTTCTTCCCCAAATTCGTTCACGATTACGGCATAACGCCGACCATGCTGTTCCGTAAGTATACGATTCAAAAGTGTCGTCTTCCCCGCGCCCAGAAAACCGGTTAGAACAGTTACAGGAACCTGTGTGCTCATGACTATATACTCCCTCTGGTCCATCAATCCGCGATTATCGGCGATAGAACCTTCCTCAATTTATTGTTATAATATAACATATCAATTATTTCTTTTGGAACGTTAGAAGCTTTCGTTGTTAGTCACTTCGCGACCACCGAGCAAATGCAGGGATTACAGAGGCCCAGACCGTGAGTCTTTTTAAACCGAAAGTCGACCCTGAAAAAGCGCGGCAATTAAAAGACGTAGTACGAGAGGCCTGGGCTCTGCCAGAAGAGGTGATTATTTCTGTGATGGAGGTCGAGTGCATGGAGCCTAATTGCCCGGACTTGGAGACCAACATCATTTTGATGTCTGACGGGTGCGAGGCACGCTTGTTCAAGGTATACAAGCCGCTAGCTGAGGTAACCTCTAACGATCTGGTAGGTCTAAAAGAGGTGCAGTAGTGGTGTCCTTGTTATTGGAGGGCCAATTTTTTAATGCCAAAGCTTGGATCTGGGTTTTAACTTGAAGAGTAACGTGATGAACAAACTACCTGTGACTGTGTTATCTGGCTTTCTAGGAGCGGGAAAAACAACGCTGCTTAGTCATATTCTCAATAACCGCCAAGAAAAAAAAGTAGCGGTGATAGTGAACGATATGAGTGAGATCAATATCGACGCTTCCATGATAACAAATGAAGTTTCACTCAACAGGAGTGAGGAGAGGTTGGTCGAGATGAGTAATGGTTGCATCTGTTGCACGTTACGCGAGGATCTATTAATCGAGATCAATAATCTCGCGGCCGAGGATCGGTTCGATTATCTCGTGATTGAGTCGACTGGGATTTCGGAGCCCCTCCCCGTAGCCGAGACCTTTACCTTTGCTGATGAGGACGGGATCTCACTTTCAGACGTCGCCGATCTGGATACCATGGTCACTGTGGTAGATGCGGTCAATTTTCTAAATGACTACGATGAAGCCAAGTACTTGCAGGACACTGGTGAGTCCCTTGGTGAGGACGACGACCGTTCTGTCGCCGATCTTTTGGTCGATCAAGTGGAGTTCGCTGATGTGCTTGTCATTAGCAAAACCGATTTGGTTGAGCCCTCTGAGGTGGCAAGACTCTCCGCGATATTAAGGACATTGAATCGTGAAGCTAAAATCATCCCCGCATCAAGAGGTGAAATCGACCTCGATCATGTTCTGAATACCGGTCTGTTTGATTTCGAAAGGGCTCAACAGGCCCCAGGGTGGCTGCAAGAGATGCGGGGGGAGCATATCCCCGAAAGCGACGAGTACGGAATCAGCAGTTTCACCTTCACCGCGCGTCGCCCGTTCCATCCCAAGAAATTTTATGAGCTTCTACATAACACCGAAGAGTTTGGAAAATTATTGCGTTCGAAGGGCTATTTCTGGTTGGCATCTCGACCAGAGTTCGCCGGGCAATGGAGCCAGGCGGGTGGCGTGGCTCGGTATGGTTTTGCTGGCATGTTCTGGAAATCTGTTCCCGAAGAAAATTGGCCCACCGACCCCGACTATCTTGCGTCAATAAAGAAAAACTGGGTGGAACCATTTGGTGATATGCGCCAGGAACTAGTATTTATCGGTCAAAATTTAGATGAGGAAACTATGACCGACGCCTTGGATCAGTGCCTTTTATCAGACGAGGAGTTGTTGAAGGGCAAGGAACACTGGGCAACGCTTCCTGACCCATTTCCTAGTTGGTCCGAAGCCGCATGAATGCATCCCACGCAGCTATGCAATCGGGTCTCGGCTTCGAGAAGAGAGGTCAACATGCCCGGGGTACTGAACCGGAGATCCTGACAGAAATTTATCAAGATGCGGTTAATATTGCGGTTTGGGAAACTGAAATCTCTCCCAAGCTGGAGAGTGCCGTCAAAGCAGTTATGGCCTCGTCGCCCGATCTTCAGCTGTCTGAAGTGATCTCGGTTAAATCTGCTGAGGATCAGCTCCAGGAGATTTTGGGTGCGGATGACGCATCGGTAGAGTTGCGTCACGATGTATTAGAACTAGTCGACATGTTCTGTTGCCTATTTGACCTTGAAAGAACTGGGCTGAGGCTCGCAACGTTGAATCGTGCGATGTGTCCTCGATTTCATGTTGACCATGTTCCTTGCAGGTTGTTGAAGACCTACAAAGGCATCGGGACGCAGTGGATTCCTCATGATGTTGTCGACCGTACGAAGTTAGGCGTAGACCATCACAACCAACCAGATGAAATGTCGGGACTGTTCCAGAACGAGACAGATATAGAAAATCTCCAGTCCGGTCACGTTGCTTTGCTTAAAGGTGAGCGATGGGTGGGCAATGAGGGTACGGGACTGGTTCATCGTTCCCCAAGACTTAATAAGGGTGAACGGCGGCTTCTTCTTAGCTTGGACTTTTGTACGGAATAGTGGCCTAGCGATTGGGCTCCGCCAGCGTATGAAAACAAAACTACGCAATCATCTAACAAATATCGTAGATATTTGTGGGAACAATATGAGGATTATTAACCCGACAGTAATGACTCCCACAAAGGGTAAAGCGCCCTGAAATACTTTGCCGATCGATTGCCTAGATATTGCACTTACTACGAACAAATTCATTCCAATTGGCGGAGTGATCACAGCCAGTTCCATATTCACGATTAAAATTATTCCAAAATAGATTGGGTCTATGCCCAAGTCGTTGAGTGTTGGAAGCAATATTGGTACGACAATTAAAATGACCGATATGATCTCTAAAAAGCAGCCCAACGCCAAAAGTAAGAGGTTCACACCAAGTATGAAAACGATCGGCGATATATCTGAATGTGTAATTAGCGTTGTTATCGCTTTTGGGATTTGCTCATAAGATAAAATGTAACTCAGCACTGAGGTTGCCGCCATGATAATCAAGATCGTAGCTGCCATCGTTCCCGATTGCGTAAGTATTCTGCTGTATTCAGTTAAGCTTCCAGATCTGTAAATAGTAAACGACAATAAAGTTGCTAATATCACGGACATCGCCGCTGCCTCGGTTGGGGTAAAAACCCCACCATAGATACCACCGAGAATTATCAGAGGAAAACAAAACATAGGCAGGCCCATAAGCAGTGCCTTGCGACGGTCTCCTGGATCAAACAGTTTTTCTTCGGTTGCTATTTTTTTTGTTCTTGCCCAATCGCCGACCAATAGCACGAAAGCAAATAGCATTGAGCCGAGCATAAGGCCTGGGAGCATGGCTGAGATGAAGAGGTCTCCAACAGAAATTTCTACAACTGCAGCGTAAACAATTAAAGGGATACTCGGGGGGATTAAAATACCTAAACCACCACTCGCCGCCACCAAGCCAACCGCGAAACGCGCTTTGTAGCCATTCTGGATTAGTTGCGGAATCATTACTCGCCCGATTGCAACAGCGGTTGCTACGCTTGATCCGCTTATAGCGCTAAATACCATTATGGCGACAACTGTAACGAGGGCTAGACCGTTTGGGAGTCTACCGCACAGAACGTTACTCGCTTTAACCAATGCATCAGTTGCGCCACTACGAGATAGAATCTCGGCCGACAAAATGAAAAAGGGAATGGCCACGAGGCTAGACTTGTTTAGGAACCAAAACATGGTAGATCCAGCGATATCCGGCTGCATGCCCGTGATCAGCATGTATCCAAGACAAATAGCTAAAATCGAAAAAGCGATCGGTAACCCTGTCGACAGGAGTGTGATCAAACACAGACTAGAAGCCGTGACAATAGCGCTAGCAGTCAAATACTTGCCCCTGTGCTTGGTTGCTCAGCTTTGGGGATATCCAAAATTTCGAGCGACCTCAGCCCCGATCGAATCCCGACTATAGAGAAGCTTATCGGCATCACGGCCATAATCGGCCAGATCATCACACCTAACGAAGAAACCGAGGTTTCTCCAATCATCTTCGAAAAAATCACGGAATCAGCAGTAAAATATGCGAGCGCAAAAGCGATAGCACATAGTAAGCCGTCGGAAATTCTATAAAGCATCCCTGCTGTGGTTTTTGAAAGAAATGAGTGGAGAATATCGACTGAGATGTTTTCTCTCAAAGCATCGGCTCTAACGACACCTATGAAAACAACCGTAATCATTAGATAAACAGATATTTCATCAAAAGTATTGAAGGAGACATTGAACAAGTATCGAGCCCCAACTTGAAAAACGTTGAGAAGACTCGCTATGCCGAGGGCGATCGCTATGGCTATTTCCTCGATCTTTCCAAGGAAATAATCAATCTTCTTCAATCCCCCCATGGCATACCAAGAGGCTTGACCGGGCAACCGTATTGCCCGGTCGTCTTCATTTTTTTAGTCAATTGAGGCCGCCATCTGCATTAACTTTTTAACGGCTGGATCTGCACCATCATGAACCGACTTCATTGCCGCTTGCCAACGCGCTATTTCTTTTTCTGATGCCGGAAGAACGCTAACTCCGTTTTTCGCTGCTTTTTCCAACGAGACATCGATTTCGCCATAAATTTCTTTTTGATTCCACGCCGTTGCAACTTTTGCAGCGTCATTGATCTTAGTTTGCATATCACTAGACAATCCATCGTAGAACGATTTATTCATTGCGAAGATATACCCACCGAATACTAGTTTAATATCGGTAATGTACTTAAGAACTTCGTCCAACTTCATCGACACAGCGAAGCTAGGAGTGGTAACTGCGCCGTCAACGACGCCGTTTTGTAACGCCATATATACTTCATTACCAGGTATCACGGTTGGATTTGCGCCGAGGGCTCCGAGCATCGACTCGAGGGTTGCAGAAGGATAAGTTCGTATCTTCAAACCTTTAATATCGTCGAGTGTCTCTACCTTGGTTTTTGAAGTGAATACGACAGTTGGCGTCTCGTACCAGAACCCAAGCGGTTTGAGTCCTTTCGCCTCAAGGTCTGCAAAAATAGATGCACCAACCTCGCCTTCCATAGCTTTCATAAGATGCTCATAACCTCGGAATACAAGCGGGGTCGTGAGTAATTTAGCTTTGGGTGTAATTGATTCGTAGTAGCTGATGAAAGGTACGATAGCTTCCACCTGCCCCCGAATAGCTGCTGACACCTCTTGTTTGGATGGTATTAGCGACGCCCCAGGATATGTCTCAACCGAAAGTTTGCCTCCGGATGTTGATTCCAACTCTTTTTTAAAGATCGCAACTGTCCGTGCCTTAAGGTGTGTATCCGTGGTCTCATAACTTACGCGGATTGTGTCCGCCGCCCATACGGGTACCTGCGCTAAGATCGTAATCATCGCAGCAGTTGCACTAGATAACAAAAAACCTGAATATTTCATTGATTCATCCTCTTGTTCTTTTAGTTCCCTTTTTTTGAGATCAACCACGCACCAAGGGAAAGTCGTACGTGATGAGTTAGGAACGTCTTAGACTTAACTCTCCAACGTGTCCTAATTTAGCAAACCAAGACGCCGGTACATATGTGGTCGCTGACATTTCCTCGATTACTGCAGGTCCAGTGATTGCATGGTCTTGGGTTAAATCTTCACGAGCCCAGATCGGAACATTGTGGCTTTTCCCTGAAACATAAATTTGTCGATTTTCTTTTGGGTTTCCAGAGCCCCCTTTGACTTCTGTCCATATGGGAGATTCGACGGGTAATCGTGCAATTATCCGCACATTCACTAATTCAATAACCCGCCCCGTATCGCGTCGACCATACTCTTTTTCAAAATTTTTCTCGAAATTCTCTATAATTTGGTCTAGCGACAAGGCCGGATCGACTGATACGATTATTTCATGTGCTTGACCTTCGTAACGCATGTCCATCTGCATTTCAAAGTATATTTCTTTCGTGGATCTTTTCTCATTTTCGAACTCAGACCTTAGTTTCGAAGATAGCTTATTATTGATGTGTCTTGCCGTTTCTAGCGTATCCGCACTCATTGGTCGAAGAACAGTCTCTGATTTATCTTTTGTCAGGGGGGAACAAAGCGTTCCGAAGGCAGAGAATGCTCCCGGTGTTGGCGGTATAACAACTTTTTTTATTCCAACTTCTGCGGCAACAAGTGCTGCATGCAGTGGTCCTGCGCCACCATAACTGACAAGAGCGAAGTCTCTTGGATCATGACCTCTCATTGCCGATATCTCTTGAACAGCTGCAGCTATTTTTGCAACTGCAAGTCGTAAGATTGCCTCCGCCATATTTTCTGGAGTAATACCCGCTTTTGTCGCAATATTAGAAATCGCAGTGATTGCTTTTTCATAATATAAGCCTCCATTATCCGTTGTTTTTAAACGGATATTGTAAGAAGACTGAGTTTCATAATCTGGAGAAGAATTTATCTTTAAATTACTTCCTTCAATAGTAAATAAAGCATTATCAGTATCGCCTATTCCACTTACTAAAGAATAAGTATGAGTATCAGAAGCATCCTCATCTGTTGTTGATAATGTTGCTACAACTTCTCCACCATTTATATTTTCATCAAAACTACTTGCAGATAAAGAAATATCGCTTGGAGTTTCATCAATTAAGTCATTGACACTAAAGGTGAATACTTCTTCATAAGATAATCCCCCACTATCTGTTG
>CAJWIY010000071.1 GCA_913042205.1 uncultured Gammaproteobacteria bacterium | reverse complement strand
GAAACCTGTCGCAGCGGCTGTGAAAGAGTTTTTTGGCTCAAGCCAGTTATCGCAGTTTATGGATCAAAACAACCCACTGTCAGAGATAACGCACAAACGACGTGTTTCAGCTTTAGGTCCGGGTGGTCTCACTAGGGAGCGCGCCGGCTTTGAAGTTCGTGATGTTCATCCAACTCACTACGGTCGAGTGTGTCCGATTGAAACACCAGAAGGCCCAAATATTGGTTTGATCAACTCGCTTGCGACCTATGCACGAACCAATCGTTATGGTTTCCTCGAGTCACCCTATCGTCGCGTTATAAACGGCAAGGTTACTGATGAAATTTTCTATCTATCAGCTATAGAGGAATCCGATTTTGTAATCGCTCAGGCATCGGCTCAGCTAAATAGCAAGGGTGAGTTGGTAGAGGAACTTGTTCCCGTCCGTCACCTCAACGAATTTGCAGTGATGCCGCCCGAGCGCGTGGATTATATGGACGTGTCACCTCGGCAGGTCGTTTCCGTGGCGGCTGCGTTAATTCCATTTCTTGAGCACGACGATGCAAACCGTGCGTTAATGGGATCAAACATGCAGCGTCAAGCTGTTCCAACATTGAAAACGGAAAAGCCTCTGGTTGGGACTGGTATGGAGCGACATGTGGCCGTGGATTCAGGCGTTTGTGTGATCGCAAATTGCGGAGGCGTGGTTGACTTCGTTGATGCGAGAAAAATTGTTGTTAAAGTAAACTCAAACGAGGTCGCAGCGGGTAAGTCTCCGGTAGATATTTATAACCTCACCAAGTATACCCGGTCGAACCAGAACACATGCATTAATCAGCGACCAATAGTCAATGCTGGCGATGTCGTCGCTAGTGGTGATGTATTGGCGGATGGTCCTTCGATAGATACAGGTGAATTAGCCCTTGGTCAGAATATGCGCATAGCCTTCATGCCTTGGAATGGATATAACTTCGAAGATTCGATTTTGATTTCAGAAAAGGTTGTCAAGGAAGAGCGTTTTACAACTGTTCACATCCAAGAGTTCTCTTGTATCGCTCGAGACACGAAGCTTGGTGCTGAAGAGATCACAGCAGATATCCCGAATGTTGGAGAAAATGCCCTCGCCAAGCTTGATGAGGTTGGTATTGTCCACATTGGAGCAGAGGTAAATACTGGAGACATTCTGGTTGGTAAAGTGACACCGAAAGGCGAAACTCAGCTGACACCGGAAGAAAAATTGTTGCGGGCGATCTTCGGTGAGAAGGCATCTGATGTAAAAGATACATCAATGCGTGTAGGTACAGGCACCACAGGTACCGTTATTGATGTTCAGGTATTTACCCGCGACGGTATCGAAAAAGACGCGCGTGCAAAGCAAATTGAAGAAGAACAACTTGATGAGTACCGCAAAGATCTCAATGAAGAATATCGAATCGTTTCTGAAGCCACCTTCGGCCACCTTGCTGGACAGTTCGAGGGACTGAAAGTTGCTGGCGCGCCAGGCCTAAAAAAAGGTGACCTTTTGACGGGTGATTATTTAGCAAATCTCTCTGAGAAAGAGTGGTTCGGACTGAAAATGGCAGATGACGCGCATAACTTATCAATCGCGGATGCGGAGCGGTATCTTCAGGAGCGCCGTCACGAGCTTGATGAAGCCTTCGAAATTAAGAAGAAAAAGCTTACACAAGGCGATGACTTGGCTCCCGGTGTTTTGAAGATAGTTAAAGTCTATGTCGCTGTAAAGCGACGCATTCAGCCGGGCGATAAGATGGCAGGACGTCATGGTAACAAAGGCGTTATATCAGTCATCATGCCTGAAGAAGACATGCCATATGATCAGAATGGTGATCCGGTCGACATTGTTTTGAACCCGCTGGGTGTGCCGAGCCGTATGAACGTAGGTCAGGTTCTTGAAATGCACTTGGGTATGGCGGCAAAAGGTCTAGGCGATCGTATTAATGGCATGATTAACCAGCAGGCGAAGTTAAAAGAGATTCGTGATTTCCTCGATCAGATATACAACAAAATCGGCGGAAATCAAGAGGAACTCGGTTTGCTGTCTGATGAGGAAATTATCTCATTGTCTAAAAACTTGATTGCTGGTGTGCCATTCGCAACACCAGCTTTTGATGGAGCAAAAGAAGAGCAAATTAAGGGTCTTCTGAAACTTGCAGGTATGCCTGAATCTGGCCAGTTTGAGTTGTACGACGGCAGGACAGGCGAAGCGTTTGAGCGTCCGGTCACGGTAGGTTACATGTACATGTTGAAACTCAACCATTTGGTTGACGACAAGATGCATGCTCGCTCAACAGGGTCTTACTCACTTGTCACGCAACAGCCATTGGGTGGTAAGGCTCAGTTTGGCGGTCAGCGCTTTGGCGAGATGGAGGTCTGGGCATTGGAAGCATATGGCGCTGCCTACACCCTTCAGGAAATGCTGACTGTGAAGTCAGATGATGTGAATGGCCGCACGCGCATGTATAAAAATATCGTCGATGGCGACCACCGCATGGAGCCAGGGATGCCGGAATCATTCAATGTTCTGGTTAAGGAGATCCGTTCACTCGGTATCTCTGTGGAATTGGAAAACGAGTAAGTCGGTAGGATTTGGAGATTTAAGCAATGAAAGATTTGTTAAACCTGTTAAAGAGTCAGGGACAATCCGCCGACTTCGATCGGATTCGTATTGGTCTTGCATCACCTGAAGAGATTCGTTCATGGTCTTTCGGTGAAGTAAAGAAGCCTGAAACAATTAATTATCGGACCTTCAAGCCAGAACGAGACGGGTTATTCTGCGCGCGTATTTTTGGCCCGGTAAAGGACTATGAGTGCTTGTGTGGAAAGTATAAGCGATTGAAACACCGCGGTGTCGTTTGTGAAAAGTGTGGCGTTGAAGTCACGCAAACCAAAGTACGTCGTGAGCGTATGGGTCATATCGAACTTGCTAGTCCTGTTTGCCACATCTGGTTCTTGAAGTCTCTTCCATCACGGATTGGTTTGCTTCTTGATATGACCCTCCGTGATATCGAACGGATACTGTATTTTGAAACGTATGTTGTTGTTGAACCAGGTATGACACCACTTGAGAGAGGGCAGTTGTTGTCAGACGAGCAGTACTTCGAGGCTTTTGAGGAGTATCAGGACGAATTTACTGCGATGATGGGTGCGGAAGCAATTCGAGCTTTGATGATGGATATGGATCTCGACGAAGAGATTACGGCAATGCGCGAAGAGATTCCAAATACAAACTCTGAGACAAAACTGAAAAAGCTGTCGAAGCGCCTGAAGCTCCTCGAGGCATTCCGTGACAGCGGTAACAAGCCTGAATGGATGATTATGGAAGTGCTTCCTGTGCTCCCACCAGATTTACGTCCATTGGTTCCTCTCGATGGTGGACGGTTCGCGACATCTGACCTCAACGATTTGTATCGTCGCGTAATCAACCGAAATAATCGTCTAAAGCGTCTTCTAGAGCTTCGAGCTCCAGATATCATTGTTCGTAACGAAAAACGGATGCTTCAAGAGTCTGTCGACGCGTTGCTGGATAACGGAAGAAGAGGTCGTGCAATTACTGGGTCTAACAAGCGACCCCTTAAGTCACTTGCGGATATGATCAAAGGTAAGCAGGGTCGTTTCCGTCAGAACCTTCTCGGTAAGCGAGTGGACTACTCAGGCCGCTCGGTGATAGTGGTCGGGCCATATTTGAAATTGCACCAGTGCGGCCTACCTAAGAAGATGGCACTTGAGCTGTTTAAACCATTTATCTATGCGAAGTTAGAGGCGCGTGGTCTTGCGACAACGATCAAAGCTGCTAAGAAAATGGTTGAGCGTGAGACGCCAGAAGTATGGGATATCTTGGCCGAAGTAATTCGTGAACATCCAGTTCTTTTGAACCGCGCGCCAACTCTTCATCGTCTCGGTATTCAGGCATTTGAACCTCTGTTGATCGAAGGTAAAGCGATTCAGCTTCACCCACTCGTATGCGCGGCTTACAACGCTGACTTTGACGGTGATCAGATGGCTGTCCACTTGCCATTGACACTCGAAGCACAGCTAGAGGCGCGCGCATTAATGATGTCAACGAACAATGTTCTTTCACCCGCTAACGGTGAGCCGATCATTGTTCCTTCTCAAGATGTTGTTTTGGGTCTCTATTACATGACGCGCCACCGCATCAATGCAAAGGGCGAAGGCATGGTGTTCTCTGATACAGACGAGGTGTCGCGCGCGTACGGGGCACGTAGAGTTGATTTACAGGCGTGGATTAAAGTTCGCATCGATGAAACAGTGAACGATCCAGACGGCAAAGGCACGTCACAGACCCGTGTTGTAGAAACGACAGTTGGTCGAGCGATTCTGTTCTCAATCGTACCGACTGGTCTACCTTTCTCGTTGGTTGATCAAAATATGACGAAGAAAGCAATTTCGCGTTTGATTAACTCCTGTTATCGCCGGGTTGGCCTGAAAGACACTGTCATTTTTGCTGACCAGTTGATGTACATGGGCTTCAGTTACGCAACGCGGTCTGGTTCGTCGATCGGTGTAAACGATTTCGAAATTCCAGAAGAGAAAGTACAAATTATTGGTGAAGCAGAAGGCCAAGTTAAGGAAATTGAAGATCAGTTCTCTTCAGGCCTTGTGACTCAGGGTGAGAAGTACAACAAAGTCATCGATATCTGGGCACGGGCGAATGACCTTGTGGCTAAGAAGATGATGGAGCGAATCGGTAAAGAAGATACCGTCGATGCCCAAGGTAAAACAGTTCAGCAGGATTCGTTCAACTCAGTCTTTATGATGGCCGACTCAGGCGCCCGGGGTTCAGCTGCTCAGATTCGTCAGCTTGCCGGTATGCGGGGTCTGATGGCAAAGCCAGATGGTTCAATTATCGAAACACCAATTACAGCAAACTTTCGTGAAGGTCTGTCAGTACTTCAGTACTTCATTTCGACTCACGGAGCACGTAAAGGTTTGGCTGATACGGCGTTGAAGACGGCGAACTCGGGTTATCTCACGCGTCGACTTGTCGACGTCGCTCAGGATCTTGTGATTACAGATCATGATTGTGGTACCGAAGAGGGCCTTCGTATGACGCCTCTCATTGAGGGTGGCGATGTGGTAGTGCCATTGGCCGGTCGAATTTTGGGCCGCGTTGTCGCTCAAGATGTCGTTAAGCCGGGTACGAAAGAGGTTGTGCTTGAGGCTGGTACGTTGATTGATGAGCAGTTAGCCGAGCAAATCGAAGGTTGGGGCGTGGACGAAGTGATGGTTCGTTCACCAATCACTTGTGAAGTGCGTCATGGTGTGTGCTCGAAATGTTATGGCCGTGATCTTGGTCGAGGACACTTGGTTAACGTAGGTGAGGCTGTTGGTGTTATCGCTGCTCAGTCGATCGGTGAGCCAGGGACACAGTTGACAATGCGTACCTTCCACATTGGTGGTGCGGCGAGCCGAGCGTCTGCTGCTGACCGAATCGATGTTAAGCATGGCGGTACCGTCCGTTTGCATAACTTGAAGTGGGTAGAACGTTCAAACGGTGATCTGGTTGCTGTGTCACGCTCGGGTGCTTTGAGTATTGCTGATGAGCATGGCCGCGAGCGCGAATGGTACAAGTTGCCCTATGGTGCGCTTATTAGCGTAAAGGAAGGGGTAAAAGTTGACGCTGGTACTGTGGTTGCAACTTGGGATCCACACACGCATCCAATTATTGCCGATCGCGCTGGTGTCGTGCGCTACCAAGCGTTTGAAGACGGTATCACCGTGAAACGCCAAGTGGATGAGCTAACAGGTCTTGCTAATTACGAAATCATCGATGAGAAAGATCGTCCTGCAGCGGGTAAAGACTTGAAGCCGGGTATCTTTCTCTACGCTGAAGGAGCTGGGCCTACTGACGAACCGGTTGCACACTTTTCGTTGCCAGGTAGCGCACTTGTGTCACTTGAAGATGGAACAAATATTGAAGGGGGTTCGGTTGTAGCTCGTATTCCGCAGGAGTCTTCAAAGACTCGGGATATAACTGGTGGTCTTCCACGTGTGGCTGACCTATTTGAAGCGCGTAAGCCAAAAGAGTCGTCGATCTTGGCTGAAATGTCCGGTCATGTCTCATTTGGTAAGGAAACCAAAGGGAAAGTGCGTTTAGTAATTACCCCGGAAGACGGAACGGATCCTGTCGAGATCCTAATTCCAAAGTGGCGCCAATTGAACGTTTTCGATGGCGAGCAAGTGCAGAAAGGTGAGGTGATCTCTGATGGCCCATCAAACCCACATGATGTTTTGAGGCTTTTGGGTGTTTCGGAGCTCGCTAAGTACATTACCAATGAAATACAGGATGTTTATCGTCTGCAGGGGGTAGGTATTAACGACAAGCATATCGAAGTTATTATTCGGCAGATGCTGCGTAAAGTTGAGGTCAGTCAAGTCGGCGATTCATCATTTATCGCTGGTGATCAGGTTGAATACACTCAAGTATTGGAAGAGAACGATCATCTTCGTGCGGATGGCAAGATTGAAGCACGGTATCAGCGTCAACTACTCGGTATTACAAAGGCCTCTTTGGCAACCGAGTCCTTTATTTCTGCAGCGTCGTTCCAAGAGACCACACGTGTTTTGACAGAAGCAGCGGTAACGGGTAAGGCCGATAATCTACGTGGCTTGAAAGAAAACGTGGTCGTGGGTCGTTTGATCCCAGCAGGTACTGGGTTGGCTTACCATGCAGAGCGAAAGCGTAAGCGATCGGAGGCTGGAGAAGGAGCGCGTGTCTCAGCTGCTGAAGTGGCAGAAGCGTTGAGTCGAGAGATCGCAGAGATAGAGTCTCAAGGTCATGAGGCGGCGGAGTAACTGCCGCTTCGCTTGACTGTAGTCTTGGTCGCGCCTAGAATCGCGGCCTATTTTTATGATGGATGAGGGAGTTCGCCGGTGGCAACGATTAATCAACTTGTTCGTAAGCCGCGTAAACGTAAGGTAGTAAAGACTGATGTTCCTGCCTTACAAGCTTGCCCACAGCGTCGTGGAGTATGTACTCGTGTATATACGACTACGCCGAAGAAGCCAAACTCAGCGCTTAGAAAAGTTTGTCGGGTACGTTTAACTAACGGTTTCGAAGTATCTTCATATATCGGTGGCGAGGGACACAATCTGCAAGAGCATTCTGTTGTGTTAATCCGTGGTGGTCGAGTTAAAGATTTACCTGGAGTTCGTTATCATATTGTTAGAGGTGCATTAGATACTGCTGGTGTTGATGGAAGAACACAAAGAAGATCTAAATATGGTGCTAAAAAACCCAAAAAATAAATAAATAATGAGAAAAAGTCCAGCAAAAAAAAGAAGATTACTGCCTGATGCTAAATACAATAGTAAAATGGTCACGCAATTCGTAAATAATATGATGCTTGATGGGAAAAAATCAATAGCATTTCGTATTTTTTATGATGCATTAGAACAAGTTGGACAAAAGAATAATGATGAAAAATCAATAGATGTTTGGAAAAAAGCAATTGAAAACATAACTCCCTCTGTTGAGGTTAGAAGCAGAAGGATTGGTGGTGCAACTTTTCAAATACCACAACCAATAAGAGACTCTAGAAAATTATCAATGGCAATGAAGTGGATGATCAGCTTTGCTAGAAAACGTAATGATAAATCAATGAGTAAAAGATTAGCTGCTGAAATACTTGCTGCTTACAATGAAGAGGGTGCTGCTTTTAAAAAGAAACAAGATACTCACAAAATGGCTGAAGCTAATAAAGCTTTTTCTCATTTTAGATTTT
>CAJWIY010000070.1 GCA_913042205.1 uncultured Gammaproteobacteria bacterium | reverse complement strand
GGTTGTTGTTGCTGAAGCGACTCTCGGCCTGGCTCCGAGCGGCTGGGCTCTCCGCGCGTCCCGCATTGCTCTCAACACGACTGCGCGCCGGTTCTAAATCGGAGGACGCATCGGACAAAGCGGCGGCGTCGTTAATGCGCAGCCCGCCGCTGTCTGCCTCTTCGATCAATTCCAGTACGTTTGTCTTCTGTGGGTTTGCGAGCTGTGCAAAGGTCTGCACATCCGTTGAAGACACGATCGACGTCATACTTTGATCCCAGCCCAACTATTTGTTTGCCTGAATCCGAACACAGTGGAGAGGGACGATCACGCATCAGCGATCTTACCGACCGATTTGTGATTGGACGCGATCAGTACTCCCGCGAGCAACAGGCCGGTCGCGTATGCGAGGAAACCCTTTTGCAACGCCTCAATCGCGATGGGTATCGACGACGACGTCGACGTGTGAATCGACGGCAGCACAAAGGCGACGCAGAAGAGCACGGCGAAGAGAAAGATGCGCTTGCAACAGGCATTCTCCTGCGCGCTCACGATGCTCGAGAGCGCGAACGTGAGGCTACATATGGCGTTCGCGTCCATGTTGAGCAGCGACTTTTTGGACTGGGTGTGCGATTCGTACGTCGTGTGACGCATGCCGACCATGTCGATGGCGATGATCACGATCGGCCAGAGCAAACTCGGCAGCGCGATCGCGTCGTGGCGCGCGTCGCCCAGCACCAAGGCCCACACAAAGGGCCAGCACGCGATCATCACGATCCAGGCGCCAAAGATCTGGATGTGCGTGCGCGCGCGGAGCGTGGACACTAGGTTCTGGGCGCGGATGCTCAACGCGACGTAGACGACGACAAGACCGACTCCCAACACTAAGACACCTCCCGGGATGTCTTGCATGGCGTCGCCCCCTTGCCTACGCTCTCCTTTTTTTTTCAAGGCGCATAACTGGGATCCGTGAGTTTGGAAAAAAATGAGGAGCATCCCGTTGCTCAAAAATATTGGGGGATAGATACACATGAAAGAGTTTGACTACGAGGGCGTGACGCTCAAACTCGGCCAATGCGACTCGGAAAACGACCGACTCATCCGCGAATCGCGAGCCGAACACACGTGGGTCCATTTGAACAGTTTCCCGTCGGGTCACGTCGTCATCCAGAGCCCCGACGTCGACGCGAACGTCTTGCAGGTCGCGGCCCAGATCTGCCTGCAACACAGCAAAGTACGGTCTTTGAAGACCGCCAAGGATTTCACTTCGTCGCCCATTCCAAGCACGAGAGCCTCTAACTTTTCACTGGATTGAGCTATTTTATCCACGTTAGAAAGGCCCTCTACTGTTTCTATGAGTCCCTCGATACCGATTTCTGCAGCGCTTGAATTTTTAATTGCTAGTTGTTTGATTAAAGTCTCTACGAAGATGAGGTCATTGGGTGTGTTCACCATGGGCACAATCAAAGTCGCAATTTTTTCGCTACAGCTAGATACAAGCTCGATGATGTCTTGATGACACCACTCTGTGTTCGTTGCATTTATTCGAACGCTGATCGAGCTAGCTTTCCAGTCTAGTTGCGTAAGGCCGTCTATGATTTGATGACGAGCAGACTCTTTTTGATCTGGGGCTACTGAGTCCTCAAGATCGAGGATCACGCCATCGACTTTCATAGAGGCGGCTTTCTCTATCATTTTTTTTGAACTGGCTGGCACAGAGAGCTGACAACGCCTGGGCCTAATTTTTTTTGTAATTGACGTCATTTTTTGTAGCTCCTTATCTAACTCGTCCCTCGAGAGTTTTCTGGATAAAATCGCCTAACGCCTTATCGAAGTCGTTAGCTTTTTCCATATTGACACCATGTCCCGTATCCAACTCAACGATCTGCAAGAGCGGTATATTTTTTTTTGCCCACTCACCAAGTTTCTGAAATCGCTTCTCTTTTGTTCCCCACAGCATGAGCGCCGGTCGAACGTTGTTTTTTACAAGACTCATGATATTTGCAGAAATCAGTGTTTCAACATACGTATTGGCGATAGCGGTAGGGTTGAGGTCTTTAGAAGCGCGCATTAATTCGTTATGGATTGATTTGGGTATGTTCCTGGCCCGTTTGGGATGAACGGGAATTTTTTCAATTGCTTCAAGACCACCGGCACTAATTTTTGCCGCATTTTCGGCAATGCTCGCGAGCCAAACCTCGTTGTTACTGTAGTCGGTGAAAGCTGAAGTGGAGTTTGTAAAAGCGTGGCCGAGTATTGACCTTGAAAAATCTATTGCGTATCGGATCGAGAGGCTAGCTCCTATGGAATATCCACAAATAAACCAGTTTTCTGCACCCAGCTTTTTTCTGATTTTCTCAAATTCTAGCGCGTAACTAGAAGGTGAGTAGTGGCTCCGCGCCTCTGGAGCGGGAGATTGGCCATGACCCCAAAGGTCAACTGTAATCGGTCTGCAAATTTTCCTAAGAGTTGGAAGGTTAAGGTTCCATTGAGCGCTGGAAGATAAAAACCCGTGCACTAATAAAAGGTAAGGGCCTGTTCCGCCATGCTCAGCAAAGTGCAGTGAGGGCAGAGAATTAGACGGTTTCTTGTGCATAAAATTCTTCGATGAGCGTTCATAGATAAGCCGGTGGAGATAGTTTATACCGAACAGGTGGACTCTGAGGAGTCAACGCTTGCGGTCAGTAGGTCTCTGAGGCACCATTGAAAACATGCACCCGTAGTTCAACTGGATAGAATACTTGGCTTCGAACCAAGGGGTTGCAGGTTCGAGTCCTGCCGGGTGCGCCACGTTTTTTGTATCTTGATGAAACCGCGCTTAAATGTCTAAAGGGTCGTCTGTTTTCCATTATTACTAAGGGTGGGGCCCTCCGGCGTTTCTTTGTCTGTTGCCTAGACTTGGCGCGTTTGAATTTAAAAGTGTAATTTCTGTCAGGAAAAGCCTTTTTAGACTGCGTGATTATGGGTGGAGTTCTTTGAGCAAACATTTTGATTTTATTGTAATTGGAGCTGGGGTGGCTGGGTTGTCAGCCGCATATTTCCTATCTAAAAGCTCTTCCGTTGCGATCCTGGAGCGGGAATCTCACGCTGGTACACATAGTTCCGGTCGGTCTGCAGCAGTATTCATCGAGTCCTACGAGAACTATACGGTTTCCGACTTGACGATGGATTCGAAGGATTTCTTCCTCCATCCCCCTAAGGGCTTCAGCGATCACGATTTGATGCGAAGGCGTGGAGGCCTTTCGCTGGTTGAGGAGGGTGAGGAGAAATTAGCAGATGAGTTTTTAGATTTCTGGTCATATCGATGCCCAAGTTTGAAGATGATAGACAAGGACGACGTCTTATCCCGGGTTCCAGCAATAAAACCAGGAGCATTTGTCTACGGCATTTTCGATCCAGAATTGTACGATATCGATGTCAATGAGCTTTTGAGTGGATTCTCTAGATCAATTCGACAGCATGAAGGGGAGTTCTTTTTTGATTTTGGTATTGAGAAAATGGGATTTGACGGAAAGCAATGGCTCGTCAATGGAAGAGAGCAGTCGATAAGCGGGTCAATCGTTATTAACGCCGCGGGCTCCTGGGCCAATGAAATTGCTGCTCTAGCAGGGGTTGAACCAAGTCGGCTCGCTCCATGTCGCAGAACAGCACTTACTGTCCAGTCTGATGCCAGCTCGAAATCATGGCCCATGGTCCATACGTTTTCGAAAGGGCTTTATTTTAAGCCTGAAGCTGGGGATCTTCTGATAAGCCCGCAAGATGAGACGGAGTCCGTTCCTATGGATGCTTTCCCAGACGAATTTGACATCGCAACCGCCGTCGATCGCTTTGAAAGGTTTTGCGATCACCCTGTCAAAAGTATAAAACGATCGTGGGCGGGACTAAGAACCCTCGCACCGGATCGTGTCCCGGTAGTAGGACCATCAAACAATAATCAACAATTTATTTGGTTGGCCGGACAAGGAGGCTTCGGCGTGCAAACCGCTCCGGCATTAGGGGAACTTACTGCTGGTTTTTTGCTTAACGGAGGGCAAATTCCTGACGCGATTCATTCAAATCGTTTCTTTAATAACGGTCTCAAGTCCTGATGGCAGGCGAGCAATGTTGAGAGTCCTGAATGTGCTAATCGTCGTTGTATTGCTAGCCGGTTGCGCCAGCTCTAAGTTCGTCTTTGTCGAATCGGAGAACTTTGATGAACGGGTCAGACATATCGTAATTCACTATACCTCGGAAAATTTCGAGGACAGTTTGAGGCTATTGACCGAGAAAACAATCTATCCCGTCAGCTCGCACTACCTTATTCCAGAGAGAGATGACTCAACATATCTGCCTGCTAGTCTGAAAATTCATAGCCTGGTCCGGGAAAGGGATAGAGCGTGGCACGCAGGTCGGAGTAGTTGGTTCGGGCAGACCGATTTGAATTATTCCTCTATCGGGATTGAATTAGTCAATCTCTCCGGTTGTGATCTGCCTATCCAAGAATTGGGTAATGATTTGGATTTCTACGAGAATTGCCAATTTAGGGAATTTGACGATAGACAAATCGAACTTTTGATCAAATTATTGAAAGGAATCCTTAACCGTTACCCAAATATAGAGCCGATCAACATAATGGGGCACTCAGATATTGCTCCAAGCAGGAAAGTAGACCCTGGACCGACGTTTCCTTGGAGGCGTTTATATGAGAAGGGTCTGGGGATTTGGTACGATGACAGTGATTATAAACTTTTTATCGAACGCCTCAGAAACAATCCTCCAACGATAGCCGATATGCAAAAAAAGTTAGGGGATTTGGGTTACTTGATAGAGGTTACCGGAATTGAAAACTTTAAGTCTCAGCTGGTAGTGCGAGCATTTCAGATGCGTTTTCGTGAAGGCGTTTATACAGGATTTCTTGATCTCGAAACGGCGGCAATAATTTACGCACTTCACAAAAAATATATTTAGCCTTTTTTCGATAAATCAGACGCCGCTAGCTAGGATATCGGTAGTCTAGCTCATTAATCTTTTCTTGAGGTAAACCCAAATTAGTGCGTCATGCTTGACGCCTGTTCGATAAGAGGGCTCCGCGGGAGTAATAAAGGCGGATAGGTTAGATGGTCTTCCAGCTGAACCCATGTAAGTCTCTGAAAAAAAACAAAATAAGAAGTTTGCCGAACAATCCATCCTTTGGCGTGAATTTTGCAGCTACAGATGCCGGTAAGGTTAAAAAAAGCGCGCAAGTGCGCGATCTAGGAGAGAACAAAAAGTGAAAACGAGAAAATTCGCCGCTATTCTTAGAGCGGTTCTAGGGCGGATCAGCAGTAGGGCTGGTCAGTTCTTTTTGACAGCGCCCTTGGTGGTGGTGCCTTTCTTAACACCCGTAGCAGCTTCAGCTGAAGAAACTGTCATCGAGGAAGTCGTGGTTACTGGAGTGCGAGGCAAACCTCGGACGGTTCAAGATTCGCCCGTTCCTATCGATGTTTTTGATCAACAAACCATTGAGAGCGTAAACGTCTCAAGCATGAATGACATTATCAGAACATTGGTCCCGTCGTTCGGTTTAGCTCGTCAACCTATAAGTGATGGAGCGACGTTCGTAAGGCCTGCGAGTGTAAGAGGGTTGTCCAATGATAAAACGTTAGTACTGGTCAATTCCAAACGTAGACACAGATCGATGCTCGTTAATCTTGGCAGTGGCGCTCAGGGTCCAGACTTAGCCACTATTCCAGGAGTAGCAGTCAAATCTGTTGAGATACTTCGCGATGGTGCGTCAGCACTATATGGCTCTGACGCAATTGCCGGGGTCATGAACTTTATTCTCAAGGATGATCGCGAAGGCGGTACCATTTCGTTTGACACTGGGCAAAATTATTGGGGCGATGGTCTGAGGATGAGTGTCGAGGGCAACATAGGCCTACCTCTTGGCGAGGAGGGATTTCTGAACATCTCTGCAGCAAAGACAAAAAACGAGGCAACGGTAAGGTCCGAAATTTATTGCGAAAGTTGGTGGTGCCAAAACCCGGACGGAGCTAAGTATGAGGGCTTTCTAACGGGAAGCTACGCAAACACGCGAGCGTTATATGCCACGGACCCCGAATACCTAGCTGCTTCGGCCTACGCGAGCCTGGATGGCTACGGTTTAACTGACGGTTTTACTCAAACCTGGGGAGATCCAAATACTGAGGCAACAAGAGGATTCTTCAACGCTGGGTTACCCATCTCTGACACAGTGGAAATCTATGCGTTTGGTAATTATTCTGACAGTGAGCGTGACGGTGGCTTTTTCTACAGATATCCCTTCAATGGAACGATAGAGAAAATCAGATTAGAGGATGGAAGCATCTGGTGGCCGTTAGATATTACTTCTGGAAATTACGATGGTAACGGCTTTGCGGGAGGCTTTACTCCGCGGTTTTTCGGTGACGTCACTGACCTCTCAATTTTAGGCGGTATAAGATCTACAGGAGATGGTCCCCTTTCTTGGGACTTCAGCTATCGTTTCGGAGACGCAACGATCAAATACACACTAAAGAACACCATAAATCCGTCTTTGGGAGATCAGACGCCAACATCTTTCCGGCCAGGAGATTTGATTAATCAGGAGGCTCAGTTTCAGGCAGACTTTGTATATGACCTGTCAGATACCGCGAGCCTGTCTTTCGGAGCATCTTACATGGATGAGACTTACGAGCTTGGCATAGGTGGAACACCATCTTGGATCGCAGGACCATATGCGGAGGCGGACCCTCATGGCTTTTGTAACGATGATCTGACAGCGAGCGCTGCAGGTCTCGCGGTGATAGCGAATGGGTCCACTCTGGACTGTTCGAACACGAGTGACCCGGTCTACAAAGTCATGTTGATCGGTGTAAATGGATTCCAGGGCTATGACCCGCAAATGGCTCAAGAGTATACAAGAGACTCTTATGGACTATATGCCGAGCTTGGCCTAGACCTATCAGAGGATTTGTTCGTTCAAGCGGCTGTCAGGTATGAGGACTATTCTGATTTTGGTGCAGAGACAGTTTACAAGGTTGCTGCGAAGTATGATTTATCGGACACGTTTGGTGTAAGAGGATCCTTTAACACAGGCTTTAGAGCGCCGACTACTGGGCAGCAGGGTACGTTGAATATATCTACTCGACTTCCTGACGGGGTACCAGTTGCAAGCGGCATTTTTCCTGCCTCAAGTGCCGCGGCAATTGCGCTCGGTGCGAGTCCACTAGAACCAGAGACCTCTGAAGCGTTTTCCTTCGGTATTACCGCATCACTCGGTGATTTAGACGTTACGCTTGACTATTACTCCATAGAAGTCTCGAGCATCATGGCCAAGATATCCGACAGAAAGGTATCTACTGACCCGACGGCGGGAGCAGCTTACGATAACTATCTAGCGCTAGTCGGAGCGAATGTTTCTGGTGCACAGGGAATAGGAGCCGTTGCTTACTTCACAAGCGGATATGACGTATCGGTTTCTGGGTATGACTTAGTCGCAACCTATCCGATCGACTCGGATCTTGGGAGCACGGAGATAGGTCTGACCCTAGGATACAATGAGAAAGAATTTGATTCTGATCCCAGCGCTTTCTTGAATACAGAGGCGCAAGAGGATTACGTGAATTATGAGCCGAACACGAGAATGGTGGTATCTTTGACTCACCAGCTAGCGGAGTACACCCTAATGTTACGAGGTAGTTACTGGGGTGAATCGGCAAACTGGAATGGAGGAAATACCCAGATTCATGACCCTCTTTGGATGACCGACGCAGAGCTTATGTATTCGGGCGATGAGATCACTATCTCCTTCGGAGT
>CAJWIY010000069.1 GCA_913042205.1 uncultured Gammaproteobacteria bacterium | reverse complement strand
TACGTATTATTGGCCCCATCGATTGTAGCAGGCGTCGTGACCCTAGGTGTTATGCAGCAAATAATTAGAGCATTTGGGCGTGTCGAAGGCTCCATGCAGTATCTGTTAAAGGCTTGGCCTACAATCATCGAATTATTAAGTGTTTACAAGCGTTTAAGAGAATTCGAGCGACGTATTCATGAAGCTGAGACCGGCGCTCTACGGACCTAGTTATTAGACTCGATTCGTTATGTGTTCCACCTGAGCGCTCGTGCGCTTGAAATACCAACCAGAGACAATGAATGGAAAAAATAGCTTTGGTAACTGGCAGCACGAGCGGCATTGGCCTCGGAGTTGCGCGCTCACTCGCAGAAGCTGGGTACCGCGTGGTTCTTAATGGGTTCGGGACGCCAGATGCAATCGATTCAGTACTCTCTGCGATCGGCTCTTTAAGTTCATCGGAGCCAATCTATTTCGGCACAGATCTCACCAACGTTGTTTCGATTGAGAAGGCGATCAATGAGCTCTTATCTAGCGAGGGGCCGGTGAGTGTTCTGGTAAATAACGCGGGCATGCAATATACGGCACCGGTAGACGAATTTCCTGTCGAGAAATGGGATCAAATTATTGCGTTAAATCTGAGCGCCGCGTTCCATACAACAAGATTGTGCTTGCCGGCTATGAAAGAGCAAAGGTTTGGACGCATTGTCAATATCGCGAGTGTTCATGGGTTAGTCGCCTCCATCAATAAACCAGCGTACGTAGCCGCTAAGCATGGTTTGGTCGGGCTCACTAAGGCGACAGCCCTCGAGACAGCAGAGCTCAATATTACTTGTAACGCGATTTGCCCGGGATGGACCCATACGTCGCTTATTCAAAAGCAAATTGAACAGCGCGCGTCCGATTTGAACATAAGCGAAGAAGAAGGTGGTCGAGCATTGTTATCTGAAAAGCAACCTTCGCAACAATTCGTTACAACAGACCAGCTAGGGAAATTGGTTCGGTTTCTTTGTACTGACGCGGCATCACAGATCACCGGTGCCAGCCTACCCGTAGACGGTGGCTGGACAGCACAATAAATGTTTATCGAGGTTGGCGGCACCTGGGTTATATCAAACGATGAAGGACCCGTGGGAACTGATAACCAGTTGACTATGAAACACCACTACTCCTATCCCATAAGGTGAATTTTTCATTTCAATTATATTTTTTGATACTGAGAAAACCGACTGACCGGTTGGGGGATTGAAACGCTTAACGGCGGTAAAAAAACCAGTAATTACGGGTGTAGCTGAAAAATTTTGGCTAGAGGTATCCCGCGAGATGACCGGCGTAACTCGTGATGGCTATTACAAGAACCAGTTCTAGTGCTGATCTCTTAAAAACGACCGTCACCAGCAAGCTAAGTAATGCGAGAAATGTAGTAAAACCGGAATAAATCGACTGGGTGAAGATCGGATTTACCAAAATAGCCAGCAACAGCCCTACCACAACTGCGTTCACAAACAGTAGTTGTTGTCTCAATCCAATCATTGGTTGACCCACGCTCATCGCCGCAACCATGAGAACCATACCGGGCAAGAATATGGCCATCACAGCGACAAGAGCCGCCCAACCGAGCGATTCTGGCAACAAAACAGTCCCAATGAATGCGGCAAACGAAAACATGGGTCCCGGAACAGCTTGAGCGACGCCGTAACCCGCCAGGAAAGAAGTTATGTCGATTGGAGGCACAAATTCAGCCTCCAAGAATGGGAGAACCACATGGCCGCCACCAAACACAAGCCCACCACTCAAAACGTTACCCGTCAGAAGCATTATCCATTGCGAGTCGGACTGAAAGAAGACAGCGATTGACATCAACACAATCCAAATCACAAGGCTCATGATCCCGATAACGTGCGACCTAGATCTATCGAATTTGAAAGTTTCACCTACATCGGTGCCCTTCAGTGAGAGGCCGATAACCAAGGCAACCCCTATTAGAGCCACTTGAGTGAGCGCGACCGGGAACACGTAAAAAGTGATCGCGGCGATTAAAGCGGTTATCTTTGTTTCACGGTCAGTACAAAGCTGATACCACATGCCAAGTAAGGCATGGGTTACGACTCCAACTGCGACAATCTTCATTGCCGCTATCAACCAACCAGCGTTCAACGAACCGCCCTGCAGAACCCATAGAGCAGCAACAACCATGATGATGACACTCGGCAGCGTAAATCCACTCCAAGCCGCGATAGCACCTTTGATACCCCCAAGATTAAAACCGAGCCCCATCCCAAGCTGCGACGATGTAGGCCCGGGAATAACCTGACATAATGCGACTAACGAGGCATAATCCTCATCAATCATCAGCCTGTCCTTTTCTACAAATTCGCGTCGAAAGATCCCAATGTGCGCAAGGGGTCCACCGAAAGATGTACAGCCAAGCCTCAGAAACCTGGTGAAGATTTTAAACCAATGTACGGATGTGTAACCGTTCATAGAAGCTGTCAGTTCATCAAAAATAAATCCGTAAAATCAGTTTGACTATTTCAATACAAGTCATCGATCGCTTCCTGGTAATGTTCAACCACTAGCGACCGTTTGATTTTCTGGGTAGGTGTCAAGAAACCATTTTCAATTGTACAAGGCTCACTCATAAGCAAACCTTTACGAACTTGCAGCAAAGGTGGTTTGTTAACGTTGTAACGCTTTAGAACATTAACCACAGTATTATCAGGATCGGTTGTTTCAAAATCATTGTTGAGGTAGATAAGCGCGCTTAAGGAAGGCTTTCCATCTCCAACAATAATCACTTGGTCTACCTCAGGGTAAAGTGTGATCTCTTGCTCAATCGGGGCTGGTGCAATGTTGTCACCGCCTGAATTGACGATCAGATCCTTGAGCCTCCCGACAATACGAATGTGCCCATCAGGATCAATTTCAGCAAGATCCCCCGTGTATAGCCATCCGTCTCGTATGGTTACTTCGGTAGCCTTCGGGTCTTGCCAATAACCGCGCATAACATTCTCACCGCGGACCAGCAATTCGCCCTCCTCGGTGAGGCGTACCTCTACATTGGGTAGCGCCGGTCCAACAGTTTCTGCCCTCGCAGAGCCGGGCCGATTCACACTAATCACCGGGGAGGCCTCGGTTTGCCCATACCCCTGAAGAATACCGACCCCGAGACCTTTGAAAAATCTAGAGATTTCTGGATTGAGGGCTGCCCCACCCGAAACAAAATATTGCAAACGACCACCGAAGCGTTTTCGGACTTTGTTCCGAACCAGGCGTTCACAGATCCAATTTATGCAGTGATCTTTTAAGGTTAATTTTGATTGGTTGCCAAGATTGATCGCGGCCTGGAATAGTTGCTGTTTTAGGCCCCCGCTTTTACTGACCTGCCCCGTTATCCTGCCATAGAGCAATTCGTAGAGCCGCGGCACCGCGGTCATTAGTGTCGGTTTAACATCGGTCATTAGGTTCGCTAGCTTGTCGAGCCTCTCGCAGTAAAATATTTCTCCACCCAAATGAAATGGCAGATAAAGGCCCGCCATGTGCTCGTAGGCGTGGGCTAGTGGCAGAAACGATAAAAACCGGTGCGGTTGGTCGATTTTTGCATCACGAAGAACTGTCAATATGCTCGTAACGTTCGCCAAAATATTGTTCTGGGTAAGTTCAACAAGTTTAGGCTGTCCATTAGTACCAGATGTCGGGATAAGGGCGTAGAGGCTGTCTTGATCTTGATTGGTGGATATTTTTTCGTTTCGCTGAGTAAGTTTGGGAAACAAAATTTTTGATTGATTATCAGCCGTGTACCACAAAAGCCGACTCGCGGCGTCGACAGATTTTAGTCGATCACTCAACTCCCCGTCTGATGTGACCACTGCCGATGCTTGAGACCTATCAAGCAAATAGTCGATCTCATGCTCTTGATGAGTGGTATATGCGGGCACGAGAACGAGCCCATAAAGATTGCAAGCGATGGCGGTTACTGCCCATTCAGGACGGTTCTCCATTAGAATCAATAATCGTTGACCTGGTTTGAGTCCGTCAGATTGCCATTGGGTACCGAGTCGATATACCGCGTCGACCACTTCAGCTCGGGAAAAAGGGATCCACTGATCACCTTGCAGCCGATACAGACATGGCGCTTGGGGATTTTGTTTCTCAAATTCTAGTATCGGATCGACTAACATCTACGCTACTTGTTCCCAGTGTGATTAAGAGTGTCAATAATCGGAACCCGGGTAAACTCCTCGTGTATCCTTGACAAGATATCCGCCTTGATATGATCACCTCACATTTCTGGTCGTTTCAACTCCTCAGCGGCATTTTCCCAATACTCGTGGGTGTTTTCGGTTAAGGCGTCTTGAACCATCAAGGCTACCGAAAAAATAATAGTAAGGGCTACTATCACGGGAGTGAACCAATCCGGTAATTTAAATGGTGGTTTGACAGTTTCGGCGTAGACCTCCAATTTAGCCGAGTCAGCAACAGCTTGATTTGCGAACCCCACGGTCGTACCACCGTAAAGCCACACCGAAGCGATCTTGTTCGGTTTAGCCTTTAGCTGGCCGCCCTTCGCTGTGACATTGCGGCCTATGTATTTGCCTTCGACCGTAAGATCGCAGGCCCCGCCAGCGTCATCCTGCGGGTTGCTCCACTCGATTACCCATGTCCTGCGGTCTGGCACGAGGAAATCCTCGAAGGTGTTAAATTTTGGTTGCTTGGACGACAAATTTGACTCTCACTCCGGCGCCATAATCATCTGGGGACGCTGATCGGCTCTACTACCTTATGAACCTGATAATACCATTCCACTAAGTTATCTCATATTCGCCTCATGGTTCTCCGTACAATGGGACTTGTAGCCCTTCCATCAACTCGGTTATCTGCCTAGGTTTGCTTAAGGACGTTCGTTAATAGTTCAATTGAAGGAATTGCGATAAAAAAGGGATAAACGACAATGGATCAGCAATTAAAAAATATAGCCTTAGCAACACTCTACTTATCAGTAGCAGGATTCTTCTTGATTCTTCTGCTAACAATCAAAGAAGGCGCCGAACTTTTCCATGAAATCTCCAAAGCAGAATCAGCTCAACGCATTGAATTGATGCAAACAACCCAAGCTCAAATAGAGGCCTCTGAGTCCCTACTGACTTCAACGACATCTTTTGCCTCGGGAGCCTTTCTGTTATCGGAGGCCTCAGATCTGCGTTCTGCAAAATCAGCGGTTTCAATAATGGATGGGTCGATTCAGAAGGCGAGGGATTCAGGGATGGAGAATGTGGCAACAATCATGGAAGCGTTCAAAGGTCGTATTTTACAAGATATGGGGCTCAGCGAGCTCCGTTGAGAATTCTCGCTGTAGCGATAATATGACCGTTTCTACCTACCTGAAAATAATGCAGTTGTTCAATTTTCAGGGCGTCACTTGCCGATACCATTGGCTTGTAATTTGATGTTCGGTCCTAACTAAAAGGGTATCGAGCCATGAGGTTAAGATTCGTTCATCAACCAATTACTCAAAGTGGGGACGTTTTTAGTGCTGTTGATATTGCCTTTAATTGGCGCATGTATCGTTTTTGGACCGGGCCTATGGGTCTCCTACGTGTTAAAAAAGTATAACCGTCAGCCGGAATCGAATTTCCCAGGAACCGGTGGAGAGTTAGCGCGTCATTTGTTGGATCGATGCAATTTGCAAGACGTTAAAGTGGTCGTGACAGAAATCGGAGATCACTACAGCCCAGACGATCGTTCAGTGGCGCTTACTAAGGATAAATTCGACGGAAAAACACTGGCTTCCATCGTGATAGCAGCACATGAGTGCGGACACGCGATCCAGCATGCGAATCGTGAGCCACTTTTTCTGTTGCGGCACCGATTGGCTCAGTCCGCTCGCAGCGCGCAGGTAATTGGATCAGCGTTGTTGGCAGCGAGTCCATTTGTTGGTGCTTTGACCATGTTGCCTCATTTGAGCTTCGTGTCATTTTCCGGGGCCTTTTTAGTTCTCGGATACGGCGTCGTCGTGCAACTAGTAACCCTGCCAGTCGAATTGGATGCGAGCTTCAAAAAGGCGCTGCCACTCCTTAGTGCTGGCTATATTTCGAATGCGCAATTAGGTCCCTCAAAAATCATTTTACGAGCAGCTGCTCTGACCTATGTTGCCGGTACTTTAATGCAATTACTTAACTTTTGGCGTTGGATTGCGGTGTTGCGACGGTGACTGATGGTCTTGGGAAATTGAAGCTTTTCACAGCCGGCGACATCATTGAGGCGCATCTGCTTCAAGCTTTCCTGAGGTCACAAGGTGTCGACGCGGTTATTAAAAATGAAAGTCTGCAAACAGGACTAGGTGAGCTTCCATTCGTCGAATCGTGGCCAGAGGTTTGGTTGATACAGGCACGAGACTGGGATAAGGCGCATCAGTTATTGGCTGGATTTATTAGTGGGGAGACCATAGGCGAGTGGAGTTGTCCGGTATGCGGCGAACGGAATCCAGATACGTTCGAATTATGCTGGGTGTGTGCGAAAGTCCCAACAGATGAGGCGTATGAATTCAGAGCTTGAGACGATACCATCCAAACAATGAAGGAACTCGATAACGTCGACGTAACCTAAGATATCAAAATTTAAACAAATAAAATTATAGATTTATGAAAAATCGAGGAGGCGGTACCCACTTCCAGTAAATTCAATACGTTCAGGGCTTTTCTTTCTACTACTTTTCAAGTTATTCGATTTAGTCAGCATATAGTCAGTACGAGCACCGATTACAAATTAAGAGGAGTCGCGCCACTCTCAGTTCTTATGATTTTGCCGTCTTTAAGTGTGTGAACAGCGATTATTGACTCTTTTGTGCCATCGGGGAAGGTTCCGATGTTGTGGTATACCAAAATATCGTCGTTTTCATATAAGCATCTAGTATCCGACCATGAGAGTTTCCCCTCTGCCATCGCATTAAACATCCCTGTAACAGTGACCGACCAGGCTTCTTTGGTAACCTCATCTCCAGATTGATGCCGCACAAATACATACTCTGGGTGGAGGAGTTCCAGATAATCGTCTGCTGTATTGGATTCCAGCGATTTAACTAATTTTTCAAACAGTGCCATGCCTAACTTCCTATGAGTTCCTAACCGCAACGAAGTTTAAGAGAGTTTTCTCTAATATTCGACGTTATATGTTTTGTTCTGAGAAATATTAATCATCAATTGTAGGCCTATGTATTAAGATCTCAATCAGTACTGATTTCACTACTGCAGCCCCCCCTTTCCACCACATCGTCCAATGATTTAGCACAGAAATTTACTGACATCGTAATCAAACAATTCCAAACAATGACTACCAAGTTTCTCTTCATCGCCCTAACTTCCTTCGCTCTTCTTCGACCATCACCTGTTTCCTTGCTTCTTTTTCTGCTTCCCGCCGCAGACGCTCGAACTCAGATAGACCAAACAGACCAAGGAAAAATGCATGAGTCAACGCAATGGGTGTCAGGAGAATGAGATACAGAATAACGAGCACGGTATTGTGTCTTTGGAACAAACGGTAGATGCCCTTGGTACCCCACCAAAAAAAAAGCAGAGCAATGACGACTACAATCAGTTCCATCAAGTCACTCCATCATCTGTGTTCGATTTAAACAAATCATCCTGCTTATCACTTAAAGGCAACTTACGCTCCCATGCACAGTATCTGCAACCCCTATTAATACCGCCTGAGTGATAAGTTTGTGAGTTAATAGTGGCATCGAATGAATGCCCGTTTTCACACAACCACCACGCCCTATACTTACTGCCGTGACTAAAATCATAAGGTGTCAACGGAGCGTTTTTCTGGTAATCCCATTGAATAGCAATCTGAGGAAATTTCTCAGCGAGTGAGTTTTCTGGAATTGGGCGATCTGAGTAACTTGTATAACTCGCGAAATCCTCATCATTAACGAAATCAGATTCGTGTTGATACTCCACAACTTGATCTGCCATATCAGGGACGATCGTCCTCAAAGATTCTAACAATCCATTCATATCGGATTTAGAAAGT
>CAJWIY010000068.1 GCA_913042205.1 uncultured Gammaproteobacteria bacterium | reverse complement strand
CATTTCGCCACCGCACCCATGACGCGACGTGCAAGCCTTAAAGCCAACGTCCATCTTTTGAGTGTTTAATGGTTGTGTTCACTATGCCCAACAATTCATCAAAGTCAGGAGGTAAGTCGTATTCGACACATCGTGCCAGATCCTCTTCGAGTGTGCCCCACTGCAGCGCTTCGAGTAAGTCAGGATCTAGAGCATCAAAGATTCGACGATCTCCCATCTGAACAATAGGGTTGCAGTTAACTTGATTGCTGATCACACTCGTGGCGATCGTAGGACTCAGGATCATTTCAAGAAATTCAATGCTATCGGCATAAGATGAGGTATCCACCGGGATCGTATTTAACTCAACAAAACAGATACCGCCGTTTCCGCCCATCGGTCCTTTTTTTGGAGTTATGCAATAAATCTCGTGGAAACCCTCGCGGCGTAGATATCCGGAAGAAAACATGCCCGCTGACATAATCATGCTTATTGATCTCTCAGTCAGTCGTGTATTGAGTTTTCTGCAGTCGTCAGAAATATATACCGCATGATCAAACCACTGTTGCGCTTGGAACTCGAAACGTTGTTTATCCTGCTTGGAAAGAGGAGAAAATGGGTTTAATCCCAGCGATAGCGCAATATGGAATACGTTAAATTCCGGAAATACCAAAAGACCGTATTTGGGTGCCGACTTGGGAGTCGCTAAAAGGCAAAATCCCTCATTCTCCGCAACGGTCTGGGAGATGAGCGTGGTATTAATAACGAAGTTAAACGGGCCAAAGCGCTGAGGAATACCAATCAGTTCACCCGTGTCACTGTAGCCCCACTCACAGAGCGATTTTGTCCATGGAAGTATCGTCGCAGTCCACTCAGGCAGATCGCCGCGATCAAGGGCGTGAATTCGTTTTGCCGGGAAGAGTCTTTTGCGCGGAAATGGGTTGTTGATATTTAGTATCGACGGGTTTATGGCTTTCCCCAAAATCACCCTTGATGACGCCTCTGAGTCCGAGATCAAGTTCTCGGATTCGACATGTAATCCACGGGACTCAGCAAATTTCCCAAGTATCTCCCTCACCTCATACCCCTCCCAACAATAAAGCGAAAATTTATTCATCGTCGGGTTGTTATTAGCGATATTGGAGCCTTGGTGCTGTGGGGAGAGTTTGAGTTTCCATCCAACTCTATACTACAAGCTTTCCAGTGGATCAAATGCGATTTAATGTTTTTAACATAGACCACAGCAGCTGAACTATGCACCCAATCGGTAATGAAAATGTTGGATACCCAAGGGTTGTCCAGATCCTGGACTCTCTTCCTGCGTTAGTGGGCTATGTGGATCTAGATCTTAGAATCGTGTATGCGAACAAGCTCATAGAGACGTGGTATCAGCGCCCACTAGATGAGCTTGTGGGTATGCAGCTGAAGACGTTATTTTCGGCAGAACACTACCAAACGGTCGAAGGGTTGCTTGGGCAGGTGCTCGCCGGGAAAGAAGTAAACGAAGAGCGAGAGATCCAGTACCCTGATGGTGAGACTCGCCAAGTAAATCTAAATTACATTCCGGACAGTTCCAACGGGGAGGTTCTGGGTTACTTTTTTCTGGTTCAAGACGTCTCTGAACGAAATCGGGCGCAGGATGCGTTACGTGCCATCAACGCGGAACTTGATAGACGCATCTTAGATGCGACTGCCGAGTTAGGACATCGTAACCAAGAGTTGTCAAAAGAAAATCGGGCACGAGAAGAAAGCGAAGAGCGCTACCGTATTGTTTCCGAATTGATGTCCGATCTCATCTACGTTTATGACGTTGATGAAAACGGTGCGATGCGGCTTGTTTGGCATACAGGCCGTCTTAGTCAGGAATTTGGTCCCGGTATTGACGCCTCTGATTTTCGGTTCTGGCGACCAATCACACACGAAGATGATCTGCACATTCTAGACAGGCGAATCGAGACTCTCATGTCGAACAAGAGTTCGATAGACGAGTTTCGCGTTATTGATGCAAAGGGAAATGTTCGGTGGCTACGGATCTATGGTCGACCCCAATTTGATCGCGCTCTCGACCGAGTGACTCGAATTATTGTTGCTGCTCAGGACATTACTGAGGCACGCGAGGCTCAAGATGCGCTTGATCAACAACGAAAACGTCTACATCATGCTCTTGATTCGATGTCAGACGGGTTCATGCTGTTTGACGCCGAACATCGCTTGGTGGAATTCAATCAGCAGGTGGTAGAGATGTTCCCTCAGTCCGGTCAGGCGATTGAGCAAAGGAAAACGTTTAGGGAAATTATCGCCACGAGCGTCAATGCGGGTGAGGTTATCTCTGATGAGATCGGTCCCGAACGATGGATCGAAGAGAGGCTAAGCTCATTTCCTAACGTCGACGAGGTTCACGATATAGAACTATCTGGAGGTCGATGGATACGATCTACGGATCGCGAGACAGCGGATGGTGGTGTGGTAAGCATTCGAACTGACATCACTGATAGCAAGCAGTCGGAAGCACAACGTCAGAAAAATGAAGCGGAACTCGCACACGTTTTGCGTCGCGCTTCGATGGGCGAAATGGCATCCGCGCTTGCTCATGAACTGAGCCAGCCGTTGGCTGTAATCGTTAACTACGCAAATGGACTTCTTAGACGCCTCGATACCGAACAGCACCTTCCTTCGGACCTCGGTACTGCTCTTGCTCAAATTCGAGACGCGGGTACAAGATCCAAGGACATAATCAGTCACGTGCGTGATTTCGTTTCTCGTAGGCAACCTCCCTCCCAGAAGGAATCATTTCAAGATATTGTTCAAGACGTATTTCAACTCCTCCATAGCCTCATTAAGCAGCATAACGTTCGAGCAGAAATGCGGTTTCCTGATGGAGGCGCGGACGTTCTCGTAAGCCGAATCGAAATTGAACAAGTCATGTTCAATCTATTGAAAAATTCAATCGATTCTTTTGCTCTGTCGGGTACTAAACCACCTCTGATTGAAGTTCTTGTCAAACCAGTCAACGACCGTTTCTACGAGGTGTTAGTAAAAGACAATGGACCCGGTATAGATGACTCCATAGCCGATGATATATTCAAACCGTACGTCACTAACAAGCTGACCGGACTGGGTATGGGTTTGTCTATCAGCCAAACAATCATTGAGGGTCACGGGGGTCGCCTGCACCTGGTGGACACCGATGAGCCGGGGTGCTGCTTTCGATTCACCTTGTTACGGTACCAGCATGACTGACTCACCGTTCTGTGTTCACATCATTGATGACGATGACTCGGTTCGGGCATCAACGAGGTTTTTAGTCGAATCGGTCGACCTTGTCGGTATCGAGTATGCATCTGCTGATGCTTTTTTACAGGCCTACTCCGACAGAGGTCCTGGCTGCATAATTTTAGACCTGCGAATGCCCGGAATAAGTGGACTAGAAGCTCTCGATGTAATGAGGCAGCGGTCTATCCTAGAGCCAATCATCATTATCACTGGGCATGGAGATGTGCCTGTTGCGGTTCGAGCGCTTAAACAAGGGGTTTTTGATTTTTTGGAAAAACCCTGTAACGACAACATCTTAATTGAAACCATTAACCAAGCTATTAGTTTCGACCTATCGGAACGAAAGGTGAGAGAAAAACGCCAATCCATTCATACCGCCCTGGAACTGCTGACTCCTCGTGAAGAAGAAGTGCTTAATCTTTTAGTCTCCGGCAAATCCAACAAGCAGGTGGCGGAGCATTTTTCGCTCTCCTCCAAAACTATCGAACGTCACAGATCTAGCATTATGCGCAAACTCGATGCCTCCTCTTTCGCACAGCTTGTTCGAATAGCTGCGTTGAAGGTCTAGTAGGCGCTAGCGCTGCTTTAAGTGTTCTCGACTGATAATTCCGAGTGAAAGTTGCCTCTATCTTTTCGCTAGCGCTTTACCTTCTCTTATTACTGGGAACAATTCGAGGCGGCGCCACCAGCCTCGCTAAATTTGTAGCGATCAACGATGTTCCAGCAATCAGCTATGCGATGTGGCAGGCATTAATCGCTGCACTTATCTTACTTGCTGCTGGCTTCTTGAAAACCCGACGTTTCCCATCATTCAGACAAGCTGGCATTCATTATTTGTTTTGTGGCACGGTCGGCGCATCCGTGCCAAACGTACTTTTTTTTATTGCCATAGAACACATTAACGCAGGCGCAATGGCGGTGATCTTAACTCTGGGTCCGATCTTCACGTACGCTTTGCTCCTCGGCCTTAGCAGAGAAACAATTGAGCCGCGGCGCCTTATTGGGCTTGCTTTTGGTTTTTTCGGAGGAATCCTGATCGCCCTTAGCGGTCAAGAGTCAATTACTTCACTTAACAGTTTTTACTTGGTTGCTCTACTTTGTCCAGTTCTTTATGCCAGTATGAGCGTTTATGTAAGTTGTCGCATATCTTCACCAGAGCATCCATTGTTGATGGCAGGCGCGACGCAACTGGTATCCTTTGCAGTCCTCTTGCCCATAAGCCTTGCCACGCAGCAGGTTCATCTTCTCTGGGTTACCCCAGACCTTACCGATGGTCTCATCGTTCTCCATGGAATCATCGGCGCAACTGCTTACGCTTTGCTTTTTAAAATAATTGATCTCGCAGGGCCTGTTTTTTACAGCTTCAGTAGTTACATCATCGCGATTACTGGCGTAATCTGGGGAATGCTGCTTTTTAGCGAACAGCTGACGCTGGCATTCATTGTCGCGACACTGGCGATCTTCTCGGGTCTCTACCTCGTAAATACGAGACATCAATCTGCAGAAAGCGCTAATGACTAAAACAGGGGTGCACTCGCAATACTTGAGCCGCCATCAATATGGAAGATCTGGCCCGTGATGTAGGCCGCCTCGGGCGACATTAAAAAATTAGCGAGATTCGCGATGTCTGCGGGGGTTGCAAATCGACCAAGTGGGATCCGATCCAACTTCTGCTGTCGAATATCACTACCCACAGGATTATTCTGAAGAAAAAACTCTGTATCCACTGGGCCAGGCGCGATCGTGTTGACGGTAATGCCAAATTGCGCAAGTTCCAGCGCCCAAGTTCTCGAAACACTTGCCAAAGCTGCTTTTGCACCGCCATAAGCGGTTCGGGTCGGAGCCCCAAGAATAAGTTCAGTCGAGATGTTGATAATTCTGCCCTGCCTAGATTTTTTCATTGCCCCACTGCAATATTTTGCGCAGAGAATCGCGGAGACCAGATTAGTTTCTATCACTCGATCCAAAGTCTCGGAAGTAACATCTTGGAGCAATTCTGGACCTGCTAGACCAACGTTGTTGATCAGATTCACCACCGGCTTTTCTTTAGTGAGCCACTTAAGAAAGGCTGTCAAAGCTTCCCTGTCAGCAACATCTACTTCATAAAACTCTCCCGGAAACTCCTCACTCGGCAGTTTTCTGGCAAGACCGATAACGTTGAATCCGGCGCCGGCTAATCGCTCAGCGCAGGCCCGCCCGATACCCTTACTGGCTCCTGTCACCAGCGTGAACTGATCATTCATGATTGGAATCTTTCATTGTGTTTTTGGACCTCTGTTTATCTGGTCTCTCGGCGGGCGACCAGCCAGAATGTCCAGAAGATTATCTCTCACGTTTTGGGCGACCGCTTGCTGAATATCTTTTTCTCCAAATCCCGCCACATGAGGGGTCAGCAGAACATTATCCAGTGATCGTAGCGGGTGCTTAAGCGGCAACGGCTCATTCTCAAATACGTCGAGTCCAGCACCCCTGAGTTTCCCGTTGACTAAAGTTTGATAAAGGGCTTCTTCATCCAAAACACCCCCTCGCGAAACATTAATCAGGAACGCACTTTTTCTCATCAAAGCAAACTGAACTTTTGAAATCAGGTGATGTGTTTGAGGCTGAAGAGGCACTGAAAGAAAAATCACGTCGGCGTGAGGTATGAGAGTGTCAAGATCCGCCATTTTATAGACGCTGATGCCGTCAACACTTCGTTCTGTTGAGGCGACCCCTGTTACGTGAGCGCCAAGATTTTTCACGCTTGCCCCAATCTTAGAGCCAATTCGGCCATACCCTACAACTAAAACGTTGAGATCCTTAATCCTGTGAAGTCGTGGAATGATCTCTTCGCGAGACCATTGATCAGTTTGAATTGCCTGAATGCTGACATTCATCCCCCGACTTAATGTAAGGAGCATTGCTAGCGCATGCTCTGCAACTGTATCCGCCCATAAATGACCGCTTGACGAAAGATGAAGACTATCGGAAATATTTATGGCATCTAGTGGATCGGAGCCCGCAGTAACCAAATGAATCCACTCCAGAGGATTTTTGTGAATCCAATCTACTATTGACGAAGAGAATTGGCTCGCATAAATCACTAAGCCCCGGCATTCATGATCACTCCCAATGCCTTTGGAACGCGGGGAGAGATCAACAATCTCAACTTGAGAGATCGTGGCCAATTCCTGTCGAATAGCGCTCATACCAATGGACACCGCACAGGCAATACGAAAGGCTGATGAATCGCTTCTAATTGGCATTTCAATTGCCACCTCAGGCTACTGGGGAAGTTTATTAATTACCACATTTTTTGTAATGGGTAGATGTCCTATATCAAATCGGGTTTCCACCAATCGACTTCCCAATCTGACAGGTAGTTAATTAACGCTTGGCAACTAATCCCCCCTACGAACATAAGAATCATTGTTTAATTTAAATCGAACTTAAAACAGGATTTCTCACGAGGACCCTCTCATTGTCAAACGATTTACCACAAAGCGCCTACCTCAAGGAAACGAGAAGTTATAAAAATAATATTCAAGTCGCCTTCGGTGGATACCACAAAGCAAAGCGGCCTATTGAAGATAACGAACTTACGCACGTAGGCCCGGGGACGCCCTGCGGCGAGTATTTTCGTCGGTTCTGGATACCGGTCGCACTCGCGAGCGAGCTCAGCGATGTGCCTCTTCGTATCCGCATCCTCGAGGAAGATCTTGTTGTGTTTCGTAACAAACAGGGGGCGCTAGGCCTCTTGCATCTCCACTGCAGTCACCGCAATGCTTCTCTTGAATTTGGTGTGATCGAGGAACAAGGTCTCAGATGTTGCTACCACGGCTGGCTCTATGACGTTGATGGCACCATTCTCGAAACACCAGCTCAAGATTCGAAACTAAGCGAGAAGATATGTCACGGGGCTTATCCCGTCGTTGAATATCTTGGCCTAATTTTTGCCTATATGGGACCTCCTGACGAGCAACCTGATTTCCCTAAATGGGACACAACGATGTTGCCTGACGTCGAAATGGTGCCTTACTCGATTCATTATCCCTGCAACTGGCTTCAAATTTGCGAAAACACAATGGATCCCTGGCACACCGTATTTCTGCATGCGCGCGTGACTGATATTCATTTCGGTGATACCTGGGGTATTGCTCCTGTAACCCAGTTTTACGAAAAACCCCACAAGATTTATGCAACGCTCACCTATCGCATTGAGGACAAAATCTGGGTGCGGTCACAGGAAACCATCTCTCCTTCATTTAGCCAAGTGGGAGCATGGTGGGAGACAGGTCGTGAAGAAAAGTACTTCAAGCGAGCCAGCATCACGAAGTGGACGATTCCACACGACAACGAAAACTGCATGATTATTGCGTGGCGAAGCTTTGGGCCCGGCATCGACCCGGAGGGTCAAGGTGATCGATCTATGGTTGGGAAAAATTCAGTGGATTTCCCAGGTCAAACAGGACAAGAACCGTACGAATACCGGCAAAGGCATCCCAACGACTACGAGGCGCAGGTATCGCAGGGCTCGATCAATGCTCACGCCGCGGAAAACCTGGGCTCTACCGATAAAGGCGTGGCCTATCTGAGACGCAAGTTAAGGCGCGCGATTCGAGCCATTCAAGCCGGTGAGCGTCTCCCTGAGGCAGAAAGGATGGGTGAGGAATTTCTTACCCACACTCAAGATACCGTGTTGCCCATACCGATTCACCCTTCCGATGATGAGCAACTGCTAAAGGATGTCACAGACGCTGTCATGGAAATCGTATTTGAAGGTGACACCCTGGGCGGTGATGAACGGGCATCGTTTATCGAGTCAAAACTGAGAGCTCTCAAGAATGACACACGCTTTACAGCCCATTGTGGCGACACTTGAATTAACACAAATTCACTAGTCTGACGATCATGAAAACACGCTGGGAATACGTACTGCTGCCAAGTTTTCTTATTGTGGGATTGCTGATCGTCGCCAGTCAGTATGTATTTCTGAAAGGCAGTTTCTTTAAGGATCTAGGTTTGGGGAGGATTAGTGATACCGCAAGCATGGTCAATTACCTTCGGTTTTTCACAGACTCGTTCTACCTGCACACCCTCTGGGTAACGGTAAAGACATCAGGACTGGCCGCTCTTTTTACGCTGACGCTCGGTTTTCCGGTGGCGTACCTGATAGCGCGTATGCAATCTAAATGGTCGATGATTCTGCTTGCAGGAATCGTTGTCGCCACGTTTGTCACGATCGTAATCAAGGTGTTTGGTCTGATCATCATATGCTTTGGTTGTTGTCCAACGTCTTCCTGAGTGTTTAAGACTAGGAGGAACATTTGGACGACCTTTTCCATCATCAACATCTTCTTTGGAAACATGCTTAAAAAAACAATTTTAATTTTATTTTGTTCATTAATTTTTTTTTCT
>CAJWIY010000067.1 GCA_913042205.1 uncultured Gammaproteobacteria bacterium | reverse complement strand
AGAAAAACGTCTTGATTTACTGAATGTTCGAGAGTTACGGTTGCGAGTTGGAGCTAAGGCTTCACAAACAAATTCATGGATGTTTTTTTATGAAAAAAGAAGATCGGGCGGCATGGCTCGCTAAGTTTTTCGACGAATCTGGTATCGCCCTCTACGGGAGGGCTTCACGGATTTCACGAGACTTAGGATGCGCTAAAGCAGTATCAACGGGTTGGTTGCATGGCACCTTGCCTCGTGACATGGAGCTGGGATTGCGCTTTTGCGAATTCTACGGCATCGACCTCAAAGAATGGGTACTCGGGGAAAAAACCAAGCAGGTCTCGCTGGAGACGGAACGTCTCCACACAGCCCTGACCCTCGTTCGCGAATTTGAAGATGAAACGGACGTGCGATGGGACATTAAAGATTTCATCGAGCAGGTTGAGATGGTCATGGATGACCCAAAGTACCATCAGCGTCACTTGCGCGACGTTGTCGATCTGCAGCGTCGAATGAAAATCCGAGAGGTGATCAAAAAAACAAATATCTGCGGCGAAGACTAGTGAATGCGTCAGCAGTAATCTGCGCCGACATGGCATCCGGTCGGCAACACCGTCGATGTAGCGCAATCGCTCGAACTTTCGTCGAGCGTCCAGAAAGCCTCTTCATGATGCGGCATCTTTTCGTCATGCACGCGATCATCCGCGCAATGAACAAGTTCGGTAATGATGCAAAGAGCTGCACCATTGCGGATGCGTTGGCGATGACGGGCGATGACGTATCGCGATCACAATTCATGCAATCCCTGCGAACTTACAGCCGCCGAGCAGGAAGGCGCAGTTACACCGGAAAAATGTTCGAAGTCAAAAACGACAAAATAAAAATGACAACCGAATCGTGGAAAGCATTCGTTGAAGACAACGAAGTCGCTGCGCTGCGGATTTTTAATAAATTACATCAGCAGTTTCCGCAGCTTGACCAAAGCATTCTCTACGACTGGGTGACAGATCACCAACTAGCATCTGAACGCCTATCGGTGAAATTGAAGCTAACGACGTGGAGACAATTTGCCATCTTGTTCTATCTGTCCTATCGCCACCACCTGGGCGATCAGTTCGTACCGCTTGCCGATGTAGCGAACCAGCTAGATGTCGATAGCAAGCGGGTCACTTTGGCGATTGAACAGATGTTCGTAGACACTGCAAAACAAATTTGCAAACGACAATCTGTGAATGATGAACGTGTTACCGAATTATCGCTAACGGATAGATTACGTGATCGCATTGACGAATTTCACGCTCAATTTGACGGTTTTTTTCCGAAAAATTTGACGCTGTCGATGTTCGAAGAAAAAACATTGAAAGTTGCGTCCTTTCATTCACAAACAAAATTTGACGAGGTATCTTTTTCGTCCAACTACATGGATAGTTTAGCGTGAAACTTGAAAAAACTTTTTTAAACACTTACGAGAGGCTCGTAAATTACAACGCGGCGTTCGATAGCACTTTCGCTGTATTTTCCTACGAACAAGACAAACTTTTATATTATTGCCGAGACGGCAAAGAGTATTTAGAAGATTCGCTTCGAAGCGAGACAAATACGGAGAATGCAAACGTAGTCCCGTTTGTCCCCGCTGAAAAATTTTACCCACAAATCATCATTGACGCATTCGTCGGAATGCGGCAAAAAATAGACCGTAACGGTGATTCCGGGACGGTGTACTCCAAATCGATGCGGGTGAAAGGCTGTCCGTATGACTTGCTCGCGTGGACGACGGAAACAGAACGGTATGGAAAAATCTGTGTATTCACATGTCACTCCAGTCGCTATCGTAAACAGTATGCTGTCGCACAAAACAAAGAGTGGTATCGAGAATTATTCAAGCACTGGTACGACGGTAGGCTGCAGAAGCCAGATCCTCGGTACTGGAAGGACGAGATGTGGTGTACCGATGTTCGCGGCAAAACGGTCGAAGAGATAGTCGCCGTCAACGCAGCCAATACACCAGCGGGGCACAAGCCGATTTCAGATTTACTGTCACAAGTAATGCAGCCTGGCAGGTATGAGGCTTCCGAAGTTCGAACTGGCTATCCACCAGTTTGCATTGCAGCCCTGCGAGCCCCACCGCTCGATCTCATCTTTGTGCAGCGATTCAGACTCATTCAACGAGATAAAAATAAATAGATGCTAAAAAGCATTAAATGATTGCATAAAGCATCTAACGGGTGATACGCTTGGCAGACAACATGGAGTTCTGTCGATGGATGTCACCCGATCCCAAATCTGGGAAACCCTCTCAAAGCTGTCAGACGACAAGATAGCGACCGAGAAATTCGGAGGGATCACTTACGTCAAATGGATGGCAGCTCATGCCACCATGATGAAGCACTTCCCCGAATACACTTGGGAATTCCTGCTCGATGAGAAAGGGCGATCAGCCCATTTTTTTCCAGACGGCACCGCTGAGGTGCGATGCAAGATTTCTATTGGCGAACACTCACACGTCACCACCCTTCCGGTTTACCAAAAGACCGGCAAGGCTCAGGTCAACCCAGACTCCAACCAAATTAATACCGCGAAGCAGCGTTGCCGCGTCAAAGCGATGGCTGAGTTTGGTTTGTTCCAGCACATGTGGAGTGAAATCCCAGCGGAAGAATTGGACGCGGTGGATCCAGATCCCGTGGAGCCGGTTGACGAATCCCTGATGTCCATTTACGAGCGGCACCGCGAAGAAATGCTTCAGGCGAAGACTAAGCAAGCAGCAGCTGGTAAGTGGAGCAAATTTAAGAAACACCTTGCAGCGCTCCAGCGGACAGACACCGAAGCGGACTTGAAAGCAATCCATGCTCAATACCTCATCGATTTCGAAGAGGCGAAAGGATGAGCGCCCACGTTCAAGGCTCTGATGAATGGCATGCGGTTCGAGCGCAATCGATCAACTGCTCTAACTGTGCTGTCTGGGAGCGAGTACACCCGTACCAGACGCCAAAACAGGCAGTTCGAGAGCAGGTCCGGGCACTTGCTAACACGCTAACCGACGAAAATGTTCCAAGCGAATTCGTCGAAACTGCCGCCGTGAAACACGGACGCAGTGTGGAATACGAAGCTATTGCGTTTTACGAAAAACTTACGGGCTTAGTGGTAGAGACCACCGGATCTGTAGCCCATCCTGATTATTCCTTTTATCGTGGTTCGCCTGACGGGCTCGTCACTTTAATTGGCGGTATAGAAGTTAAAGGTCCACACAACACCGACAAGACCTATTCGGTCTTCGACGAAAACAAGCGCATGTACTTGTGGCAGATACGAGGCGTTATGGAAGTGTTTGACCTCGAATGGATGGACTTCCTGTGTTACATCTCGCCTGACAATTTCCATATAGATCGTGTCGAGCGTCAATCCGGTTGGCTCGAAGAAGAGGTCTCAGGAAAGTTTTTGCCTAATCCCCAGGTGAAATCGATACGCAGAATCGACCTGTTCCATGCTTGGCACAACCACATCCAAAACGAGTTTCAGGATGCAGAACTCCGCGCAGCTCACATTGCACCGCTAAGACCAGACCCGAAATTCGTTAACAACGATGACGACCTAGACGCGCTCGACACAGCGCAGCGTCGGATCAGTTTTTTGGAAAACGGTATTGCCGATACCACAGACGAAATTGCCGCGCTCAAGAAAGACTGCGACAAGCTGAAAAACATCTTAGCAGATCGCTACAACCGCACGATTACCAACAATCACTGGACCGTAGAGGTCGTCGAAAAGACACCGCCTATCGACTGGAAACAGGTGGCTGAACACCTCGGTGGCGAGGAAGCCATCCTGGCGTCCGGTGAGTCAATGGAAAATTTTAGGCGCAAAAATAATCGAAGACAGATTTCTATCAAACGCAATAAGGAGCAGCAATGAGCGAATACCAGCAAAAGCCCAACACCGGAAAAGTCTGGCGTACTTCCAAAGAGGACAAGAAGAAAGATCACGAGCGCCTATCAGAATACAGTTGGTACAACGAAAAGGACCGCGCCGGAAAAGCTGAATTAATTAGCCAGTGGTCCGGGGATCTGTTGGTCGAAATCGATGGGCAGGAAACCGATTTTAAGATTTACATTACTGAGGGAAAGTCAAAGGGCGGAAAAGAGCAGATGGGTATCCGCCTATGGCAAAAGCCGAACGAGGAGAAAAAGTGGGACTCTCCAAAACAGTCACAGATTGATGATGACATACCGTTCTAGGGGGTAATTTTTGGGACTACGAATCACGCGGTCAGCAGGACAAGTCCTATACGGGGGCTATGACCTCGACGGTGACGATCTGGAAAATACCTTCGATCATAGGATCTGGTTCAGACGTTTTTACTCCACGAATAAAACGCGGTCAGCGGTCGTCAATATCGAGACCGACAGTGGAGTGGTCGAGGCGGTGATGCGCGAGGTCGGAGCCGATTCTGTGCTGCAGCTCGAACGAGACGTTGAGCTGACCCTAGTCGATATAAAAGAACAGTACGTCGACACCGAGCCGTTCTGTGAAGTGTGTGGTCGCGGAGACCCTGCACCAAAAAGAAGAGTTCCCCAAGGGCGGTTCAATATTGAAGGTCCACGGTCTTACCAATTAATACGAGACGATGCGAGGAAGAAATGACTGAACGTCAGACAATTACTATCGAGGGCAATACCTATTACGTCGAGGATCTCAGCCAAGACATCATTAATAATTTAAGCACAATCCAGCAGGGCGATGGTGCTATCCAGATGCTCAGCAGCCTGATACGGCTTGCTCAAATCGGAAGTGATCATCTAGGGCGGCAAACGAAGAAGTTGTTGCCAGAGCCGAGCCAGACTGAGGGTCTGCATGATCTCGTCGAGACGACAGACGAGGTCGCTATCGAAACACACTGATCCTGACGCTGGTGTATCGGTCACACCTGTTGCTGCTCCGAACCCGATACATCGCCAATGTCGCTCCCGAATGCGGCATTCGCACGCGGTCACCCCACCGTAAGCGTCAAAACGGGGACTAGTATTTGGGGATATTTGGCTCAGGCGAGCGGTAGCGTCAGGGTCGCCAGGTTCCTTAACCCTGGCTCCTGAGAAATAGACTTAATGAAGTGGCGTCCCCATAAATGTTTGACATGCGCCCAATTGAGTTCACTACCGCATTTATTTAAAGTTACAGAGCTGGGTTTCTGTGACTGTTATCACGGAGATCTTATATGAGAAAAAACGAAATGAGATTTTCTGACCTGGCAGAGGATTACCTCAGTCAGCCATCAGAAAAATATGGGAGAAAGAAGAGTCACGTAGCAAAAATCCGGGTGAAGCAGCTCTGCGATGATTTTGGTCATCGCTGGGTGCATGAGATCGACGAGACAGATGTCAATCGATTTTTCCGGAACGTGAGAAAGAAGGATATTGCGAATGCGACCTTCAACACCTATGTCACCTACTACCGTGCAGTGATGCACTATGGTCGAGATGTGCTGCACTGCGTGGAGTACGTACCGAAAGTGAAGTTGTTGAAGGAGACTCCGAGGGTTGAGTTTTACGAGCCGTGGGCGTGGAAGGCGCTCGAAGCTCAATTGGACCCCCTTAGACGAGACATTGCACTATTTGCACTTCTACACGGACTGAGAAAAAGCAACGTCAATCTGATGCGGCTGGACTGGATAGACAGGAATTTGGAATACGTTTTGATTCCTGGCTGGGCGGGAAAAAACGACAAGTTGAACGAGGTGCCTTTAGTCGATGAGTCGAAAGAAATTGTCACTCGTCGGTTGAAAGGCATCCGGGAACTTGAAGAAAAATTTTCATGGTTGCCCCCGGTTGAGCATTTATTCGCTCAAACGACGGGTCAAAAGAAAAGCCTCGGTAAGCCTTTGGCGCAAGTGACGAGTAGAAGTTGGAGAGCTGCGAGAAAGCGAGCTGGGTTACCACCCGGCATGCGGTTCCACTCTCTGCGACATACGTTTGCTACTTGGCACAAACGTGCCGGAACGGACGATAGGGTGCTGCAACAATTAGGGGGATGGGAAAGCCCTAAGTCGATGGACCGGTACGCACATGTGACCAGTCCAGAGCGCCGGGAAGCAGCGAACAACATAACTAATTTGCTAGAGGAAGGATCACAACTTTAGAACTGTTTTTGATCAAGGATCACGACCTTAAAAACCATTTTGGTTCACGACCTTGGAAAAAAGGCGTTAGGTAGTGATCGAAGTATCTTAACAAGGTAGTGATCTCAACCAATTGGTTGCAAACCGCAGAAAGTTAAGTTGTTGATTTAAAAGGATTTGGAGCGGGAAACGAGATTCGAACTCGCGACCCCGACCTTGGCAAGGTCGTAAGCTCCTTTAATACATTTAGTAATATCAAACTGTTAGACAACCCAGCATACTTTTTCTAAAGATGTCGATTTGCATTAAATGATTGTAAGTCATTGTTATACATTGCAAATTTAGAATGCAAGGTTGTGATCCTCTAGATTGCTATGACCACTTCACTTTATGTGACCAATAGCGTGCCGAAAGCTTTGAAGGATTAGGATCTTGGGCATTATGCCGAGCGTAGTATGAGCGTTTTCTCGCTTTCTCTTTCGCGGTCTTTGGGTTTTTGCCAGCACCCTTCACGCCTTGCTGACCAAACCGAATGGTCTTGATCTCGTCTCCGACCTTTGCCACTACGACATGTGACTTTGTCGGATGATTGGGAGTGCGTTTCGGTTTGTTGTAGCCGGTGACCCCTGCACGTTCTAGACGTGGATCTCTGCTACTCATTCTTACTCCTTATATATTGTGACGCCAAGCCACACGAGCCCAATGGCAAGAAACATCATGGTGATACCCGAGCCTACAATTAGGCACGCTTCTCGGATTGCCTTTCTCCGTCGCGCTCTTTTTCGCTTCAGCATTTCTACGCGCTTGCGATGCGCCTCTTTCGAATCCTCTATGCGTTGGCATATTTGGTTCCACTGATCCGCCTGTCCTGAGACGAGCAGGGCATTCTTTAGGTTTTTTGCGAATGTCTCTGATTGTCTTCTGGCAATCTGGAGACGGGCAGCATCGGCTACACTCAGAACACCCGCCTTTTCCTCCTCGACTCGCCTAATCTCTTCCTCTACTGAAGCATACCGAGTGAGCAATCCAACGAGGCTACCAGCATTCCCGCCAGATTCTTTTATGGTTGCGAAGGCAGAATTGAGCGCCGACAAGCTGTCGAGGACGCCCTTGATGACAACGATTTCGGTTCCAAATCCAAACATAATTCAGTCATTGAATTTGCTTCCTTGCGGTGTCCAGTTAGGTAAACAGTAAGCTGTGATCCTCAGCTCTTTTTTTTCAATCCGTTCTGCAAAATATTGGCAGCGAGTAATATCTTTAAACAACCAGGTGTCTTCTAGCCTCTGCCCATCGACCACTACGATCAGGGCGAAAGCCATTATCAGCGCTTCGACATCCACGCTGAGACGCCCATGTAGGCTCCTACTATCCCTGCCATACTAATGTAGAACAGCCCCATGAGATCACTCAGAGCGTTCACGCGAGAATCGCTCACCAACGGCGATACAATTGCTGCAGTAAACGCCACAATCGCGACAATCGCACACGTAGCCATTCGCCGCTGCGCGTGGCTCTTCTCCTCAGCGAGCTCCAGGTCAAGTAAACGATTTCCACGGTCGATTTCCACATCACTGACAGTGCCATCATGGTCCAGGTCAAAATCTTCATATCGACTCCTTTCCTCTAGTTTCTTTCGGGTCATTGTTCGTTTTCTTCTTGAAGCAGCCTCTGAATAATTTGCCACCGTCTTTCATACTCTCTACCAGTAGAGTCACCAAAAAGCAGATCAGCCTTGTTTACGCTGTTCTTGAGCGTTGAGTCAGATAGGTTCCACTGAGCAGCATCACCACTTTCCAAAGCTTCAGCGTCTGTTTTGGTTACTCCATTGCTACGCAGGATCTGAATGATCTGAAGCCGATTTAACCCAGAGCTTCGAGCAGCCGATACAATCTTCTGCATCTTCTCAAACGCCTCTCTACGGGCTGTCGATGATCGCTCAAAGGCATCTATTAGCTCTGAGTCCGATACTTCGTTTGCGTCTCTGAAAGTGCTGGTGAGCAGTCTTGTTGCATCTCGCTTACTTTGATTGAAGTCAAACGCACGGAAGTGCAAAGAGATTTTTGGATCAAACGTGCTGACCCGGAATCCAGCCAAAGCCGCTACTTCATCTTCAACCCTATACACCCGCCCAGCGGCATTACGCTGACCGTCCCAAGACTTGAAGCCCCGTTCAATGTTGCTGAGTACTGAGGGACCAAGCCCCTTTCCAAGGTGGTAGCTAATTGACCCAAGTTGCCCGATGGGAGTGTCAGACTCATTGTATACAGCACCGCCACTAACTTTTTCGTTCTTATATATTTCCATGATGTTGGAGAACGCGATGTCCGCGCCAAAGAACGGTTTCAATGCCTCAACAGCAGACTGCATCATCGCGTCATCAATCACATCGTTTCCCCTTGTACTTATTAAGTATTATATTTACTATCATCATCAATATCATTACTCTCCGCTCTTGGTTGTACTAGTAGAAGTAAGTGTTACCCAAGCACATAAGTTCAACAAAGGAAGTTAGTTACCTTAGTGTCAGGTTTCTGTTGTGGTGGCCTGGTATCATGGTTTCTGGTCAGTTTTTATCCTCTATCTTGTATGTTTGCATATGTACCCAGAG
>CAJWIY010000066.1 GCA_913042205.1 uncultured Gammaproteobacteria bacterium | reverse complement strand
GATACCTCCCATGATCTGGAAGGACTCAGGACGACGTATGGATTTCGATCTTGAATAACAGTGATCTCGAAGTTTTAGAACATGTGGAGAACTGGTTGGCCAACGGCCATCAGGTTGAATGGGTCACACTTGTACGTTGTTGGGGTTCTGCGCCACGTCCTGTGGGTTCGATGGCGGCGATTCGAGGCGATGGCGCAATTACTGGTTCCGTCTCGGGGGGTTGCATTGAAAAAGAGTTAACAGAAGTACATAAGAAAGAGTCCAGGGTAGGAGTAGTTCAACGCCACATAAGTTCTGAGGATGCGATTCGTTTCGGCCTGCCCTGTGGCGGCGCTCTGGAGTTGGTGTTTGAAAAACAAATTGATAAAGATCAGATTGATGAATTGATCTCTGCTTTGCGAAATCGAGAGCAGGTCTGCAGAAGTCTTGAGCTGTCGTCTGGAACGACGTCGCTCACGCCAGCTGTTAAAGGGCAGAAGTTTGAATTCGATGGCAGAACAATGAGAAAAGTATTTGGGCCGGCATGGCGTTTATTGCTTATCGGAGCGGGAGAGCTATCTAGATATGTAGCAGAGATCGGTCTAGCCCTTGACTACGATGTCCTGGTCTGCGAGCCACGGGAGCATTTTGCAAAAACGTGGACAGTAAAAGGTGCGGATGTTGTCAGCATGCTCCCGGATGACGCTGTCAAGATGCTGGCCCGGGACCCAACCAGCGCCGTATTGGCATTAACCCATGACCCGAATCTGGATGATCTAGCACTAGTGGAGGCGTTAAACGATGACCCATTTTACGTGGGAGCGCTGGGCTCGAGACAGAACCACCGTCGAAGATGTGACCGCCTGACTGGAGTATTTGGTGTAGCCGAGAATCAGCTAGCTAAACTGCATGGGCCTATCGGACTTGATATTGGGAGCAGAACTCCCGCTGAAATCGCAGTTTCAATCATGGCTCAGATAACTTCGATACGACGCTTAAGTGAAAGCAACTAGGTAATCGTCTCGCGGCTAGGCGGGTCAAGGGGCCTGGAGGCGGCCGAAAAACGGCAACATGAAAATTTTTTGTGTGACCGATTCCACAATGAACCAGGAACGGCACTGCGTATCGCGAGTTTTCCAAGCCCGAAGTTAGTCAGAACGAGAAATATCGCTATAGCGACAGTAGAAGAGGTTCGGCCATCGTGAAAGAGAAAGTGATCGCAATCGCTGGGGTGAGCACGCTTTTAGGGCAGTTGTTCCTCAGAAGAATTACCGAAACACCAAGTATTAGCGTTGCGAGTCTGCACGATTGTTTGGCTGAGGCGGGGACTTTGGATATTATTCAATCAAAATATCCGATGATCAACTCAGAAAGGCTCGCGCAATTTCGTAATACCCCTCTGTTACGCCCGAGCGACAGAGCACTTGCCCCCCTGTTAATTTCTTTTTTACCCGAGTTAGGGGCAGAGGGATTTGAATCTAAGCATCTTAGCGAGGGAACGAAGGTCATCACCCATTGTGAATACGCTCGACTGACGGCCAAAATGGTCTGTCCCAATGTCCTTCCAGATCCAGATCCGCAGGAGCGACACCTTGTCACGCCAAATTGCACCACTGCAATCTGTGCGTCGCCACTCAACAGCATTCATAAAGTACACGGCATAGAGTCGGCAACGATCACGACTCTTCAGGCGATTAGTGGGACAGATCTTCCAGGACTCCATGCATATCAAATTCATGATCAGGTTATAAGTCAGATAGAGCGAGAGGCCTGTGCGCTTACCGAGGAACTAGGGCGAATTTTTAATCAAGCGTTTTCTATAGATGTCTTCGCCACGCGGGTTCCCGTTTGGCAGGGTCATACCATTACAGTTTCTCTGAAGCTCAAGCAGAATACTCCGATTGCCGCGATAGAAGAAACCCTTCGTTTGACACCAGGAGTTCGCTTGCACTTTGGCGAACAGGGAAGGCACGACCGTGACGAGAGCGGTATGTACGGGGATCCGATAGCTACGATAACTGAGTTGAGGCAAGGTCAACATTCAGTATTGATGGGTTTAAAAGGAGATAACTTGGGATCCGCGACAGTTGGAATAATGGAACAAGCATTGGATATGATCGACGCCTGAAAAGGCATTCTCTGAATCAGAACCAAAGAGTAGCTAGGCAGGATAGTACTTATAATTAGCCCGATCTGCTATGCCTCAATAGCGAAAAAGTGTTAGGAGCGGTCTTATTGTTTATTTGACCGTATACGCACACTCAAACTTTGGAACCATGAATTTCCGCGCTGGTTTATGATGAACATTGCTGCCTACTTGAGCTGTCTGACTGATTGCGTGGAAAAATTCTCGTCTTTTGCTTGTCGCACCGGAGAATTAATAATGCTTGGATATACAGCGCAGGCTGCGCCAGCCTCCCTCTGAGAATATGAATATGCGAGTTGCTGTCATCGGTGCAGGAGCGGCTGGTTTAGTCGCGGCGCGAGAGCTTTCAAGAGCTCAACACGACGTAACGGTCTACGAACAATCGCCGAACATCGGGGGCATCTGGGTATATAACGAAGAGTCGGAACCTGATCCACTCGGACAGTCGGGAACGCGATTACATGCATCAATCTATAGTTCCTTACGAACAAATCTTCCGCGCGACCTAATGGCTTTCTTTGACTTTCCGTTCGATTCTTCGGGAGGAGGGAGTGACAATTGGCCCCGCTATCCCGGCCATGCGGAAGTTCTTTCGTACTTAAAAGGTTTTGCAGAAACCTTTGGTATATCGGAGTTGATCTGCTTCAATTCAAAAGTCCGGCGGGTAAATCCTGGAGACAGGTGGGAGTTGTCAATAGATTCAAAGGAGGGGACACGCAAGGAGTTTTTCGACGCAGTAGTCGTTTGCAACGGACACTACGCTGCGCCTCGGGTGCCAGAACTGACAGGAATGAGTGAGTTCTCCGGATTTATGATGCACAGTCATAACTACAGAACGCCGGAATTCTTTCGCAATAAAAAGGTTGCAGTAATCGGTACCGCGGCATCGGGTATTGACCTTACATTCGAGATTGCGTCTGTGGCGCAGAGTGTGCATTGGTGCGGGAATAACCAAACGATGCGGCGAGAACAGACGAGGGAGATGGAAAACATTTTCGTCGGCGGACCCGTGATCGCTTTATCGAGCGATGGTTACCTGGAGCTTGACAATGATGAATCTATTGGGCCGATAGAGTGTTTGATATTTGCAACAGGGTATCACTATAGTTTCCCTTTTTTGTCGAACGAGCTGATCTCAGTGAATGACAATCTTGTAACTCCTCTATATCAAGATTTACTTTGTATCACTGAACCTACGCTCGCATTATTGGGTTTGCCACTAAAGATCATTCCGTTTCCAATATTTGAGATCCAAGCGAAATGGTTTGCAAAACTTTTGAATAAGAACTTCAAGGTGCCACCCGCATCTACGATGCGCACGCTACAAGAAGAACATATTGACCAGTTGAAAACGTCAGGAGTCGCTCAGAGAAACTATCATGTATTGGATGATCAGTTTCTGTATTACGATAGATTGGCCCTCGAATGCGGCGAGCCAGTATTACCAAGTTGGTATCGCAGACTCGGGGAGGCGGCTCGCAAACATGCCCAGAGCTCACCGGGGAGCTTTCGCGATGACTTTCTTGATGTTCACGGCGCTCCTTGTCGTTACCCTCGTGGCCTACGCCACCACTAAAATAAAAGACTCTCCGGCATGGCATAAGGTCCAAATCACGACACCTGGAGATCCGCCGGAGCGTTATAGACATCGCGTAGAGACGATATCGCAGATTGTCGCGGTAAATGACCTTAAGATCTAGCGCAGGGCCGTAGTTAGGCGATAGATGATGTTTGGGCTCGCTCGTGCGATGACCAAAAAAATTCTGCCCGGGTTGCAGCGGGTACCAGATAGGCCTAGACGTCAGAAGGATATAGGGCCGGGATTTTGACTCACGCAATTGTCACTGAAATTACATATCAAGAATTAACATGAGAATATACTGGTCGAGCAACGACCATACATGTTAGATCAGCCGGTTCCAACCATGACACCAGAAACCCTTCGTGAGATATACGGTAATCCTTCATTGAAAGCGACAGAAAAAGTGATCACTAAGTTCGATCATCACTGTCGGGAGTTTATCGACAACGCGACATTTCTAGTTTTAGCAACCTCAGATGGCCAAAACTTGGATATATCACCCAAGGGAGACCCTGCGGGGATTGCCGTTGTAGAGAGTGACTCAACCCTGCTTTTGCCAGATCGGCCCGGCAACAAGCGTTTAGATGGAATGATGAATATTCTGAACCATCCATACGTAGCGGCGATTTTTTTGATCCCGACAGTAGATGAGACGTTGCGGGTAAATGGGCGAGCAGAGATCTTGGATGATGAAAAGCTAAGAGCTAGGTTTGAGATTGCTGGAAGAGTCCCGAAAACAGTGCTCAGGATAACCGCAGACGAAATTTATACACATTGCGGCAAGGCGCCAATGAGAGCCGGCCTGTGGAAGCCGGAGACCTGGCCAACTTCAAGACCTGTTCCAACACTGTTTGAGATGTTGCGAGATCACACCTGCCTTCCGATTGAGTCCACCGACCAGTGTGATGTCGAGAAGGTATACCGGGAAGGTCTTTATTAACCTAATGTGGCAGCCACGTCATCGGCCAACTGCAACGGCGATCGATCAATGGGCATCTACGGACAGATTTCAGTAAGTAGCTCGACATTTCGAAGACCATCTTCGCCTGGTACCTCGGGGTCTCTATCATTGGTAATAGCTGAAACAAAGTCCTCGATTTCTCCGACATAAGGATTCAAGTTGTCGAATTCGATTGGACCGGCATCGGTAATGATCGAACCACCTTCGGAGGTGCCGATCGTCTCTCGGCAGAGAGCGTAACCTGTTGAGCCGTAAATCTCCCCGACTGTGGGTGTATCGTGGACCGCGGAGCAGAAAAATTGTGCGATAGCGCCTGACTGAAATTTCAGGTGTGCTGCGACGGAGGTATCGTGTGCACTTGTCGCATCGGCGCGGGAAACTACACTCTGCACATCCTCGACCTCGCCACAAATTGGTCTCATCAGCCAGAGAATCCAGTCTAAGCAGTGAGTGCCAACTCCTGCAAGACTCCACCATTTACCAAGCTTGTCATGTGCTCTCCAGTTGCTGCTGTCCGGCGAGTTGAAGGTCCAGTGTGCTCGGATCGTTTGAATTTCGCCATATTCCCGGTTCCAAACACGACGAGCGAGTTCTCGGTGCCCTTGATGCCAGCGCATATGGTATGCAACTCCCAGCTTGACAGCTGCTCGGCGAGCGGCGGTGGTCATCATCTTCGCGTCCGTGGTCGAAGTAGCCATTGGTTTCTCAACTAAAACATGTTTGCCTTTATCTATGGCAGCGAGCGAATGGGATACATGAATCTTGTCAGGACTTGCGACGACTACCGCATCTAATTCGGGGTCAGATAAAAAAGTCTGCAGGTTATCGAAGGCAGGATTTCGAGAATGGGCGCTAAATTCCACCGCTATTCGACGAGCTTTTTCAAGATCGCGACTTAGAACACTCCACAAACAGGCTCCGCGTGCTTCCCCAATTGCAGGGATTAGACTGTTCGTTGCGATTTTGCCAAGCCCAATGACGCCGATTTTGATCATAGTTGATAATGGTAGAGGAATTGGTCAGAAATAGCACTGTCCGACACGAGGGTCTCATCATTCGGCTGATAAATGTTTTATTCCAGTAGGGACTCTGGCCTGCTTGTTGAGGTAAGGTTAATTCTTCTTATGCAGTCATCCATCGGGTTTGATCAATTTATAAAAATGGACCGTGAAAAACAGCGTGAAGAACTAGATACTTTTCTGCGCATTAGCCCATACTTTCAAACGCTTTTGGAAGAGACGAAAACTGAACTGGCCTCTTTTTTTAGTCGGCGCTCGTTTCAGGACGGAAATATTATTGCTAATACGACTGAGTTGCCCTCCCATGTACTTTTCTTTCTTTCCGGCTCTGCAAAAGCGAGTAGCCTCACCTCCGATGGAAGAGAGGTATTTCATGGGCTAATTGGCCCTGGACAGGTACAGGGTGTTGTTTCGGCACTGGATAAATTGCCAAACATGCATCAGATTCAAGCCGTGATGGAAGTTTATGCATTAGCGATAGAGCTTCGAGACTTTCGTACACTTACAGAGACTCGCAAGGATTTCCAAGAAGGAATTAATGAGTTTCTGGCAGATCGGTTTCGCTATTTTGCGACCTACAAAACTCGGTCGGCGATTTTTAGCTCTTATGAGAAAGTTGCCCAGTGTATTGCCGATCTCGCATCAGGCTGGTACAAGGTCGCAGACGGGCAACCGCAGGACTCTGTCGTTTACGTTACGCAGCAAGAATTATCTCTTATGCTCGGCCTATCTCGACAAAGCGTAAATAAATCTTTAAAGAGACTAGAGCAGATAGGACTGATTGAAGTCGGTTATAGCTCGATCAAAATTCGCGACTATCTCAATCTTCGAAAAACAGTAGATTAGTCGCATTTCACCATCAGGACGCCATTCTAAAAAGGGCGGGGTTAAGAGGCGGGGGTCATCGCATCTAGACCATAAATGCGCTCAACAATAAACAACCCGATCACTGCAACGATTAGTTGAATGCAACTTGCGGCTGCAATTGACGGGTCAAATTGGTGTTCCAGATAGGAGAGCATCACTACGGGGAGCGTATTGGTATCTGCACTACCGAAGAAGAATGAAATCGGGAGATTATCGATAGAGATAAGCATCGCGAAAAGCATTCCTGCGAATATTCCCGGTTTAATCATTGGCAATGTGATGTTCCAGAAGATTTGCAGCCGATTTGCCCCAAGTACTGCAGCAGACTCCTCAAAATCGGGGGAGATACCCCGATAAACGCCAGCAACGGTACGCACTACGTAGGGTAGGCTGATTACCGTATGCGCGATAAGTAGCGAAAGAAACGATACTCCAAAACCAAGTGCTGAGAGATAAAAAAGCAGCGCAAAACCCATCACAATTAGCGGCATTGACAAAGGCGATAACAGAAAAGTCATGATGGTATTGGCGAAGGGAACATGCCCGCGTGTCACCGCGAGAGCAGCAGGCACACCTAGGCCCACACCAAGAACAGCTGTTGCGATAGCGAGTTCGACTGAGACGATGAAGCTATCCACAAAAGCATCGTATTCAAAAAATCTCTCGTACCAACGAAGAGAGAAGCCCTTTGGCGGAAATGCCACATATTCGGTTTCAGTAAAAGAGATTGCAACCACAATTAATATGGGGCCAAGCAAAAAGATAAAAAACAGCACCATATAGGCCAGCATGCTCAATTTAGGAGCATTCTGCTTGAGTCTGAACCAAGACCGACTATTCATTAGCTTCCTTTGACCCCTTTTCGCCGGATAAGTCGCAGTTGTAGATAAAGGCAGCCGACGGCTATCGCGAGGAGGACATTGCTCATCGCAGCGGCGAACTGAAAATCACGGCTGATAGTAAACTGTTGATAGATTAAGAGCGGAAGGGTCTTAAGGTCTCCTCCCCCCAAGAGAAGCAGGGTGACGAAACTTCCGTTGGCTAGTAAAAAGACAATAATGAAACCGGTTCCAATACCGTCGAGGCTTAAGGGAAAAGTTACCTTGAGAAAGGTCTTCACTCGGCTAGCACCAAGAATTCGAGCACTTTCTTCAAGTTGTAAATCAATACTGCGAAGTACAGATGCGATAGAGAGGACCATAAAAGGAACGAGTACATGAACCAAGCCGACAACCGCAGAGCTCGCGCTGTTTAGAAACATAAATGGTTTTTCAAGAATATCAGCCCAGATAAGAAAATCGTTAACCAATCCGCGCCGGGCAAACAAGACCCGCCAACCAAACGTTCGCATGATGATGGAAGTGAGCAGTGGGGCGATAAGAAGAAAAATAATAAAACCGGACCACTTTCCGGAGTGTCGCACCAGAAACATCGCAACAGGATATCCAATGATGATGCAGATAACTGTAACCCCAACACTCAAAGCAACAGTGTCGAAGACAATACGAATGTAGTAGGGATCGGTAAATAGCTTATGGTAGTAGAAACTAATTGGCCGCTGTTTTGCGAGGGTGGCAAGTTCGGTCGTATTTAGAAGGTTATTTACAATCGGCAGTACAAAAAACACAACTAAGAAAAGGCCGGTGAAAGCGATCCACCACGGACTCACAACCCCAGCAGAGACTGTGGTTATCCCGCTTCGCTTAAGAATCATTGGTCTGTCTGAAAAAGATCCGACACTGACTCATAGAGAGCCAGTGTCGGTTTGAAGAGCCAGAAAAAACTTAGAGACCGATTTCCTTATTCCAGCGCTCAATCCAATCAGCCGCATTTTCAGCGATCTTTCTTGAAGTGGCAGTACTTGGCGCTCGAAGGTCTTTAGGCCAGGTTACGCGGTTTTTCATCTTTTCCGAGTACTGAACCTTCTGATTGGTGACACCGTAGTTTAGATAGTCCGAAAAACACGATTGCGGGCCTGCTTCAAAAACAATATTGAGATACTCCCATGCAGCGTCTGGTGCGCCTTTGGACTTATTCATCGCAACGCAACTCATGTACGCTTTATCGGTGGGGGTAATCACGCCCATCCAGTCATTTCCTTTGTCAATGAATGAATATGCACGACCGTCCCAGTACATACCGATATCAGCATCGCCAGTGGACATTTGGTTTAAGAAA
>CAJWIY010000065.1 GCA_913042205.1 uncultured Gammaproteobacteria bacterium | reverse complement strand
GATTGGGCGGGAGACGCCCGCGCCGGTGCGAATCTGCGGTGCGAGCCCGGCGTGTGTCCCGGCGCGTGACCGGGTGGCCGCGGCGTCAGCGAGCCCAGCGACGGCGGGCAATCGATCATAATGATGTCATACACATTGGCCATTCGCACTGAATGCAGCGCTCCCTGCAGACGGTGCAGGCAATCCTCCATGCGCGGCAGATCAATCTCCGCACCGCACAAGTTTACTTCACCGGGGATAATTGAAAGATTCTCATAAACCGTGCGGACTATTTGATCGCTCAACAACGCATCGCCAACCAGCGCCTCGTACACACTGCCACCTTCTCGTTTTTCAACCCCCAAGCCACTCGTAGCGTTGGCTTGCGGATCCAAATCCACCAACAACACACTTTTTCCTTGGCTTGCCAAACTGGCAGCCAGATTGATGGAGGTCGTCGTTTTGCCAACCCCTCCTTTTTGATTGGCGACAGCAATCACACTGGTAGGCATGCCGTAAGATTAAATCGCCGCCCGCGCCCTCCGAGCAAAACTTATCCCCACGAAACCGCTCTTGGCACGTTCCTTGCAACAGGTATTCTCTAGAATGAAGTTTGACTCACAAATTTCAGGAAAACACGAAGGAACAGCCGATTAGGGCAATCAGTGCTGAAGTGAATTTATCGCAAGCCACTGTGACATCAATTGTCGATCGCCTCGAGCGGCGAGGACTGCTTGAGAGACAACGATCAGGAATAGATCGAAGACAGGTGTTCCTTGTAATCACAGAAGCTGGCGTAGATCTGCTTACAAAGGCCCCCAAACCGCTGCAGGAAAATTTCCTTCACCGATTTGAAGGCTTGCGTGAATGGGAGCAGCACCAAGTAGTATTTGTATTGAAGCAGGTGGCAGAAATGATGGGTGCCCGCCACATAGACGCTGCCCCACTCTTAGATACCGGCGATGTCACCCGGGGCCACCAGACGCCAGAAACTCAGCTTGATTCGGAGCCAACCGGCCCGATTGATAATCAATAAAAGCTTGCCTCAGTTCACCTTCGGTCGATAAGACAAACGGTCCATGGCGCGCGATTGGCTCATTTAGCGGTGCCGAGGATATTAATAAACTGCGGCCTGACCCATTTAACGTAACATCGCCCATTCCCTCAATTACTGCTAAGTCACCATCCTCAATTGTTCGTCCTTCGATCGATAACTTACCGTCGAAACAAAACAAAATGGTGGTATCGCCATCAGTCAAAGGAATAGTAACCGCGCCACAAGTCAATTTAATGTCAACCATCAAAACAGGTAGATGTGTTTTTGCTGGACCAACGTGACCGAATAATTCGCCAGAAACTAAACGATAGGCCACATCATTCTGAATAAATTCAGTGATGTTACTCGCCGGGATATCTTGATATCGAGGCTCACTCATTTGTATACGCTGCGGCAGATTCAACCAAATCTGAAATCCCCAGAGACTACCGTCGGTTTGTTCTGGCATCTCTGAGTGTAAAATACCGTGCCCAGCAGTCATCCATTGCACAGCACCGTCCTCCAGAAGACCCGCATTACCACAGGAATCGCGATGACGCATTTTACCCTTGAGCATATAGGTCACGGTTTCGAATCCTCGATGTGGATGTGGAGGAAAACCTGAAACGTAGCCAGCTGGATCATCATTTCGAAAATCGTCAAACATCAAAATGGGATCAATGTAATCCGCACCGGGATGGCCAATCACGCGACAAATGTCAACCCCAGCCCCATCGGAGACCTTTCGACCGGAAATTACTCGACTAATACAACGCATGACTCTTTCCTTTTTCCTGTTTGGCCATACTCTAAAGCGATTATATTTATGGGAAAGTGCGATATGACCATTGATTTAAGTCCTTACTGGCACTAATACCAAGGAGCCGTGATGCCACAACTGAACTGTATTGATCCACATGAGCAAGTCATTAAGGTGAAATTCGATCCCGGCGAGACCATTTTACAGGCCACATATCGTGCAGGAGTTGTGGGAATATTAGCTGAGTGCGGCGGGGGCTGCTCATGTGCGACCTGCCATGTAATTCTGGACCATACCTGGGACGGAACACTGGTCGGACCGAGCACGCAGGAGGCGGACATGTTGTCATTTGCCGTAGATCCAACACCCCACTCCAGGCTCGCATGTCAAGTTGAACTAAGCGACAAGCACGACGGCTTAAGTCTTACTGTTGCGAAACGCCAATATTGATGAGGCTCGGAATTATCGGTGCAGGACAATCGTCCTGTACATTAATAGCTGAGTTGGTCCGCGGACAATTTGAAGGCGAGATTTTAGTCTTCAACGGCGAGCTAAACCGACCCTACCAACGCCCACCACTCTCTAAAAGCTGGCTAAAAGCGACGGCCGACGCAAATACTCTCTCACTACTCCCTGAGCCCATCGAAAACCATGGATCAATCCAATGGGTAAAAGAGTGGGTTACGTCTATTCACCCAGACAATGGTGAGTTACGCACTGAAAAAGCGAGCTACCAAGTTGATCATATTGTTCTTGCGACCGGGACAAGAGCAAAACAACTGACCATTGAGGGGTTACCTATTGAAATCGAACACGTCGTCCGAACCCTCGATGACGCAGAAAGACTGAAAAAACATATCGATCACGCAGAAAATGTCACCATCATTGGGGGTAGTTTTTTAGCGTTTGAACTAGCTGCCAGTTTGGATCACCCGGATCGGTCTATTCGTATAGTCGCCAGAGGGAATCGGTTTCTGCCTCAGGTTTCGGTGAAAACCGCCGACCGCTTATTAGGCTCTACAACTGCATCCACTCAGGTCGATGTTCAGATCGACAGCTATGATGCGAAGAGCAAATCACTCACTACCAACCACGGACCAGTTCCAGCAGATCTCGTCATTATCGCTGCCGGTGCAGTACCTAATACTGAAATCGCCATGAGATGCGGTCTCGGGACAGAAGATGGGATAGCGACCGATTTGTTTATGCAGACACCACATCCAAAGGTGTCAGCAATTGGCGAAGTTAGCCTGCATCACCAGCCACATCTGGGCCGATCCGAGCGCGTAGAATCGATATCTGAAGCCAATGACTCGGCCACAACATGTGCTAAGAGGCTTCTCGGTCGTCCAGAGCCGTTCGGAGCAATTCCCTGGTTCTGGTCGGATCAGGGCCAATTGAAACTACAAATCGCAGGACTGTGTGCTCGCTCCGATGATGAAACCTGCTTGATCTCTAACGATTTTGATTGCGTAGTAATTCGGCATTGTGGCGATCGCGTAACCGCGGTTGAAGCGATCAATGGAGCCAGAGAGTTTATGGCGGCCAGACGCTTGTTTGAAAATGGGGCCATAAGTCTCTCCGCTCTGGTTGAGGCAGGCTCTGTATTCGACCTGCTTCAATCATCAAGATCCTGAAGCGCTGTCGGTATTGATTTAGTAGATGAAACACCAAGCTTTTTCAATTTCTCTGCGCGACCTACAAGGTTACCTCGCCCAATCGACAGCCGCTGACCAGCTTTTTCAAAAGCCTCTTGTGACCGCCTGATTTTTTCGCCAACGTCCTGAAAACTCTCGGCAAATAGTACAAATTGATCATATAACTTTCCACCAAGATCAGCGATTTGCCGAGTATTTTGATTTTGGTGCTCAATGCGCCAAACATGCTCAACTGTTCTCAAAAGTGCCAGCAACGTTGACGGAGATGCAATCACAACGCCTTGTGCAAGCGCATCGGTAAACAACTGTGGCTGCGTTTCAAAAGCAGCAGAAAAAGCAGGCTCTACTGGAACGAACATAATTACGAAATCAACTGTCGTCATTCCTGGCAGGTTTGAATAATTCTTTCCGGACAAACTGCGAACATGGGTCTTTAAAGAGTTCGCATGCGCCTTCAGGGCGTCAATACGTGCAGTATCATCAGTAGCTGACACGGCGCGCTCGTAGTCCTTCAAAGATAGCTTTGCATCAACGATCAAACATTTGTCATCCGGAAGCGAGATCACAACATCCGGTTGTAGTCGATTTCCTTCATCGCCAATGAAACTCTGTTGACGGGTATATTCATGTCCCTCCCGAAGACCAGAAGCCGTGAGTACCTGATCGAGAATCAGCTCTCCCCAATTACCAGCCGTCTTATTTTCACCTTTCAATGCTCGTGTCAGGTTAATTGCGTCCTCAGACATTTTTTGATTTAAGGCTTTTAGTGAGACTATCTCCTGCTTTAGTGATACTCGATCACGAGTCTCATTTTCATAAACCTCATTCACCCGCTTTTTAAAGGCATCTAACTCAATAGTTAGTGGTTTTAACAATTGAGAAAGTGAGTCGCTGTGCTGTGATGTTAATTCCTTAGACCGCTCATTGATGAGCTTCTGAGACAATGCTTCAAACTCAGCCTTCATCAAGACCGTCTTTTGTTCAAGGTCTGATTGAGCCTCAATCCGTATTTCTAACTCAGCTATCGACGACTTAGCGGATAGCCACAATGTCGCAAAATAGGCCGCAAATCCAAAACCAAGCATCGCAATGACAGCTAATACCCAAGTGAGTTCCATGCCTAAGTTCTCCTCCACCTCCGGTATGATGACACCCTAAACCAAACCCCACCAGTGGAGCCTTCATGCCAAACCGAGAAGACAACTTATTCGAAACACCATTTGTGGGTGTTGGAGACTTTCGTTTTGATGAAAAAGTTGCTGAGGTGTTTCCCGATATGATCAGGCGGAGCGTCCCTGGCTATGGACACGTGATTGGCTTAAGTGGACTCATCGCCAAACGTTATGCCAAACCAAACACTATCATCTACGATTTAGGCTGTTCGCTCGGTGCCACAACAATTGCGATCGCCAATGAGGTGACGAAACCCGGTTGTCGGATTGTCGCTGTCGATAATTCAGAGGCAATGCTCACAAGAGCGCGGGCCACAACCAACGACAGGTTAGTCAATCCACAGGCAATCGAGTGGTTGCGTAAAGATATCACCGATATGAGCTTTGAAGCATGCTCAGTCGTTGTCTTAAACTTTACATTACAGTTCATCGCGATCGAACAACGCGAAGACCTACTAACCAATATCAAGAATTCGTTGGTCCCCGGTGGCTTGATGATCTTGGCCGAAAAAGTACTTCATGAGGATACTAGATCACAGCAATCCTTAACTAATTTACACCATGACTTCAAACGAGCTAATGGCTATTCAGAGCTCGAGATAGCAAGAAAACGACAGGCTATTGAAACCGTATTAGTCCCCGAGACACCCAGCGCGCATGAGGCTCGGTTAACCCGTGCTGGGTTCTCGGAAATTACTGAATTTTTTCACTGTATCAATTTCAAAGCTTGGATGGCAGTTAAATGATCACCATCGATGATGCGTGGACAAATCCAGATCTACCCTGGCTTGCAGATCTGGTAAAACGACATCAGCATCTCATCAAACGACGATTAGGCCACGGTGACCTGAATCGATGGTCACAAGCACTCAGCGATATACCTGAGATAGATACGAGTAACCGAACGCTGGGGCCTAGCGTAGGCCTGACTGAGATTCCGTATGCACTTGAGCGACCGCTTGAAGAAGCGCTTCTTGGACTCACGCCTTGGCGTAAAGGTCCATTTCGGTTCGGTTCTATTTACGTCGATGCAGAATGGAGAAGCGACCTAAAATGGGATCGTCTGTGTAGCCACATCGTGTTAAATAATCATCGCATTCTGGATGTTGGATCGGGGTGTGGTTATCACCTCTGGCGGATGCTAGAGGCCGGTGCATCTGAGGTATTGGGTATCGACCCCAGTATTTTATTTCACTGTCAGTTTTCCGCAGTAAAGTGCTTACTTGGACATCCAAAAGCCGCCTCCTTGCCAGTCACACTCGAAGAGTTTGATGCAGGACTCATGGATTTTGACACTGTATTTTCGATGGGCGTCCTTTCCCACCGAAAGGACCCAATTAATCATCTCGAGCAACTAAAACGCTGGATCAGACCCGGCGGACAACTAATTCTGGAAACGCTAGTGGTGGACGGTGATGAACAAACCTGTTTTGTGCCGCCAGGCCGCTACGCGCGAATGAATAACGTCTGGTTTTTGCCTTCAGTGCAAGCCCTCAAACACTGGCTTAGTCGTATTGGATTTGTATCAATCGAATGCGTCGACGTCTCTGTGACCGCGCCCGAAGAGCAGCGGACAACGAAATGGATGCGATTTGAGTCCCTCAAGCATGCATTGGATCCGAATCACAAAGGTCGCACCATCGAAGGTTTGCAGCGACCAATGCGAGCGGCTCTGCGTGCCATCTTGCCGCAAAATTAACTCAATCTCGCGTTTCAAAACCAATGTATGCGACAATCGCGCGATTTTGAAACATCTCTGGAGTATCCTTAATGTTCCATCTCGACTTGGCGCCCGCCGATCCGATTCTTGGCTTAACTGAAACTTTTAAAGCAGACCCACATCCCGACAAAATCAATCTGGGTGTTGGCGTGTATCAAGATACAAATGGTAGGACGCCGGTATTAGCTGCCGTGAAACAGGCAGAGACGCTTCTGTTGGAGCGTGAGACTAGCAAGAGTTACCTACCAATACCTGGCGTGCCTGAAATCGCTAGCTACACACAGGAGCTACTCTTCGGCGAACACCACACCATTATCGAACAAGGGAGAGCGAAGACAGCACAGACACCAGGCGGGACAGGCGCCCTTCGTGTTGCTGCAGACTTTTTAAAGCGCGCCAAGCCCAATGCTACCCTGTGGCTTTCGGATCCTAGTTGGACTAACCACCACACCATCTTCGAGGCAGCCGGATTCTCCGTCCAGAGTTATCGCTATTACGACAGAACATCCCAGGGATTAGATCTAGAGGGCCTTGTAGCTGATCTTGAAAGAGTAGACATAGGCGATATCGTGATTTTACACGGCTGTTGTCATAACCCATCTGGGATCGATCTCGACAAAGAGGCCTGGGAAACTATTGCCAGTCAGGCAAAAGTTAAAGAATTAGTTTGTCTTGTTGATTTTGCTTATCAGGGCTTCGGGGAGGGCCTAGAGAAAGACCGTGAGGGACTGCACGTTCTGCTGGATGCAGGTCTGGCTGTTTTGGTAGCAAGCTCTTTCTCCAAGAACTTCGGTCTTTACAATGAGCGTGTCGGTGCAATTACGATCGTCGAAGAAACTGAAAATGATGCCACCAACACTTTTAGTCACATTCAGGCTGCCATTCGTGCCATTTACTCGAGCCCGCCAGCACATGGTGGTAATGTGGTCGCAACCATCCTCAGTAATGCATCGCTCAGAGACCTCTGGATTAAAGAGCTCGGTGAAATGCGCACGCGAATCAGTACGATGCGTCAAGCATTTGTTCAACAGATGGCAGTTCGTCAACAAGTAGTGGACTTTGATTTCATCAATCATCAAAAAGGGATGTTCAGCTTCTCAGGTCTAACCCAAGAGCAAGTATTAAAACTGCGAGAAGATAACCACATTTATATTGTTGGCTCAGGCAGGATTAATGTTGCTGGAATTACACCGTCTAACATTGAACCACTCTGTGATGCAGTGGCTAGGGTCCTGTGATGCCTAAATACAATCTCTATGGACTTGGTAACGCACTCGTTGATACCGAATACCGAGTATCTCAAGATTTATTACTAGCTCTTGGTGTCGAGAAAGGCATGATGACCCTAATCGATAGTGAGCAACTATCTGTACTCGAAGAAAAACTCCGCACCCATGCAGAGCTAAAAAAACAAGCTTCAGGCGGGTCTGCGGCCAATTCATTGATCGCCGCTAGGAACTTTGGATCCAAAGTCTTTTACAGTTGCAAAGTCGCAAACGACGACCTTGGAGCGTTCTACCACAAGGATCTCGTCGAGTCAGGTGTCGCAACCAACTTAGATAAAATTCGTGAATCAGGTACTACCGGGCGTTGTATAGTAATGGTAACCGATGATGCTGAACGCACCATGAATACTTTCCTCGGAATCACAGGCGATCTTGGCGCACATGAGATTGATGAAAGCGCCCTAGAGTCATCTGAGATGCTGTACATCGAGGGGTATTTAGCAAGTTCAGAAAAAGCGCTGACGGCAGCTATCTACGCTCACCAATTTGCGAAAAAATCTGGTATCAAGGTCGCCCTGACTTTCTCTGACCCCGCAATGGTAACCTATTTCAAGGACCAAGTATCAAACATAGTCGGAGATGGGGTAGATCTACTGTTTTGTAACGAACAAGAAGCGATGATCTGGACTGGTAAAACGACGATTGAGGAAGCACTTTCTTCGTTATCGTATACGGCCGCCCAATGGGTATGTACGCGCGGGAAGGACGGAGCATCTGTCTTTGATGGAAAAAACCAGTTTGATTTACCTGGACGTGCAGTCACGCCTGTTGACACCAATGGTGCCGGGGATATGTTCGCAGGCGCCTTTTTATATGGGCTCTCAAACGGGTGGCGCTTCGAACAGTCAGCATCGTTCGGTGTTTATGCTTCAAGCTACTTGATTACACAATACGGTCCACGACTCGAAGTCAATGATCATGCCCGCTTGTTGGAGGAATTTAAGGCCATCTGATTAATCGCCTTGCAATATTAAAGCTTGCTCCGATTAAGAAACTTCCAGATCAGCGGAAGCGTAGCAGTCGCCAACATGATCTTGACTAAATCACCAAACAGAAAAGGGATCATTCCAAAAGTCACCGCCTTTTCTAATCCTACAAAATTCGCTAGCCAGATAAGACCGATAAGATAAATAACTAAATTACCAGCAATCATGGCAATTGCCGTTCCTATCGCAGAACGATCAAGTCCATGCTCAGCCAACCAACCAGTAAGCGCAGCGGCAAAAGCGAAGCCAACCAAATATCCGCCCGTAGGACCAGCCATGTATAAAAGCCCTAACCCCTTTTCGGGTGTTCCGGCAAAGACAGGCAGGCCCATAGCGCCCTGTGCAAGGTATGCTAGGACTGTAGCAAACCCCATTCGCCAGCCGAATGCGACACCAATCAGAAGAACAACAAGTGTCTGAAGTGTCATCGGTACCGGATAAAATGGAACCTGTATTTTTGCCGACAACGTAAGAAGTAGTGATCCAGTGAGAACCAAAAAGAGTGTCCTGAACAGGTTATCACCCTTATCCAAAAGCGCATCAATCAACACTAAACGACTTGCTTGCAACATATTCGGTCTCCGTCGAGGGTTCATAACAAAATTGAAGATGAAATTAAAAGAGCTAACAAAGAAGCAAGTGAAAGCGAGCTTAAGCTTCGTAAAGAAAAAGTTTCTGCTATTGGTCAGTATGTCTACTACCAAGGCATAGCTACGATGGCATGGTCTGCGGTTAACATAGGCATGGCTTTCAAGTCTGCTGGTGCAAAAACAGCCACAAGATCTGACGTTTGTAAAAGCAACTTACACACAGACCTTATTGGAGAGTCTCGACAAAACGGTATTTCTATTGGTAAACAATTTCGCCAAAAATGGCTTTGGAGAAGCAATGGTGAACTTGAAAGGATTATGAGACATCATGGCTGTTCCAA
>CAJWIY010000064.1 GCA_913042205.1 uncultured Gammaproteobacteria bacterium | reverse complement strand
CGACAAACTGTATAGGTGTGCCGGTCAAATTTGGCTAGGACGAAACACAACCTTACCAGTGGTCGACGATATTCTTATACCTTTAGGAGTCATTTGGCGAAAAAGGTAAGCCTAATATCCATACCTGCGGCACGTTCGATGTTTTCTACCTAGTTATAACTTCGATAAGTTGCGATCTTTTGCAGAATACCCAGGTATTGAGTGTCTGACAGGGACTGGGTGCGACCAGATGTTAAGATTTTGATACTGGACGAAGTTTAGAAGGCTCTGATTCGCGCGATCTCTATATCGCCTCAAGCTTATGAAACGTAACCCTGAAGAATCCCAAAATAAATCGTTACTAGATTATTCTGCGTTGGGGCGCAATTAAGGGCCAAGCGGAAGAGATTTTGGTCCCCAACACTTCTGATGTATGATCCGTAAAGGTGAAATTCAGATAAAACGTATGTCGACAGAGAAAATTGAACCAACTGTTAACCCAATTTCTGGCTTGCCGGGCGCATTGTTACGTCAGGCGCGGGAGGATAAGGGGCTGACGATTGAAGAAATGTCGGCAATCTCTAACCTCACGAAACAGGTGATTCGCGGAATAGAGAGCGATGAGTACTCAGAACTCGCTGGTCTGAGCTTCGTGCGTGGTTATCTTAAACTCTATGCTAAAAAGTTAGGTGTTGACGAAGCTCTGGTACTCGAAACTTTTGATCGGTGGAAGGCCGAACAAATAGGTGGGTCTCGACAAGCTCAACTTTCAAACTCGAGACCTCAAGAAGCCTCATCGGGCCCGAGTCGGTTAGCTCTGATTGTGGCCGCGATGGCTTTAGCAGGCCTCATCGTGGCGGGTGTGGTTATTTCTTATTTGGAATCTAGTGAAGCGGAATTAGTAGTTACAGTTGCTGACGAACCACTGGGAAATACAGAAACAGCCGAATCAGAGCTACAGACAGGCGAAACCATCGCTAAGAGCGACGAAATTATTGCCGCGGATTCGGCCGATACATCTGCTGATATTGGGGGATACTCAGCCACTCAATCAGCCGAATCTGGGGGCCAAGATCCTGAGTTGGAACAGCCTGACGACACCCAATCTGAGGAGTCAGCGACAGAGGTTTCATCTAGAGCGACGGAATCAGAAACGGCCACCGTGGAACAGGAGCGATTGGTTTCTGTGATTGAAAAACCAAGGGTCGAACCAAAACCTAAGCCTCAGAAAAGCTCAACACCAGTCAAGAAGCCAAAGGTTGTTGAACGCTCTGAACCAGTCGTTGAACAGGTGAGGGAAGAAGAAAAACCTGTTGTGGTCTCTTCCTCAAATGTAGTGTCCTCCTCGGTGAGTCCAGAGATACCCTCCGAGCCTGTGCAGGTCGCCCAAAATCTGAGCCAAGGTGGCGGGCGTGTAATTGCCGAGGCAACCGGTCTCGCGCCCCCGGACGATCGATTAAAAGTCCTGTCGTCGACCGTGACGGCCTCCTCGGCTGACCTGCTTGCGATGGGAGCACGCGGCCGATTAGAAATTGAGTTTTCTGGTGAGTCATGGGTGGAAATTCGTGACGCTCTTGGCCGCATTATGTTAGCCGATCTAAGGACACCTGATAAAGGCATCGATCTCGAAACGTACGGACCTGTTGAAGTGTTGATAGGTGCGGTAAGCGTTAGTGACGTAACCTTTAACGGTGAAAGACAAGACTTGGAGAAAAGAGCCTTCCAGGATGTCGCTAGGGTCACATTAGGAGCTGCGACGAATTGATCGACTCCCCGATTAAGCGCCGTCTTTCTCGTCAAATTCGCGTAGGTTCTGTTCCGATTGGGGGCAATGCACCGATCGCTGTTCAGTCGATGACTAATACCAACACCTGTAATGCTTCGGCCACTGTTGAACAGATCGAGGCAATTGTTGATGCTGGCGCAGATTTGGTTAGGGTATCGGTCCCAACAATGGAAGCAGCAGATGCATTCGGGAAGATTAGGAGAAGTGTCTCAGTGCCCCTAGTCGCCGATATTCATTTTGACCATAAAATTGCCCTGAAAGTGGTTAACCTTGGTGTTGATTGTCTACGGATTAATCCCGGAAATATTGGAAGAGAAGACCGGGTGCGAGCCGTTGTGTCATCGTGTCTGGATCAGGGTGTTCCGATACGTGTTGGTGTGAATGCGGGATCGTTGGAAAAAGATTTACAAAAAAAGTATGGGGAGCCAACCCCAGACGCATTAGTTGAGTCAGCCATGCGTCATATCGATATTTTGGATCGTCTTAATTTCCAAGAATTTAAGGTAAGTCTTAAGGCGAGTGAGATTTTCATGACCGTCGCCGCATATCGAAAAATAGCTGATCAAATTGAGCAACCACTGCATTTAGGGATCACGGAGGCAGGCGGGCTTCGCAGTGGGACAGTAAAGTCTGCTGCCGGACTCGGAATGTTATTAATGGATGGAATCGGCGATACACTGCGGATATCGCTGGCGGCCGATCCAGTGGATGAGGTCAAAGTCGGTTTTGACCTGCTACGGTCGCTTCGGCTTCGGTCACGTGGTATTAACTTCATTGCGTGTCCGAGCTGCTCACGACAGACTTTTGACGTGATTGCAACCATGAATCAGCTAGAGGCACGCCTTGAAGATGTGAAAACACCCCTGAATGTTGCAGTCATTGGGTGTGTGGTAAATGGGCCCGGAGAGGCGAAAGAGGCGGATATTGGATTTACTGGGGGCAACCCAGAAAGTCTGGCGCTATTCATCGAAGGGAAACCGGCTGCTCGTCTGCCGGGGAAGGATTTTCTTGACGAGTTGGAATCGATGATTCGTCAACAAGCCCAAATCAAAGAACAAGAACGCGCTGAACTCATCGCGCATTCGACGGATACGCATTAATGAGAATCCAATCAGTCCGGGGAATGTCAGATATTCTCCCTGAGCAAGCTGGCGCGTGGCTTTACCTTGAGCAAACAGCTCAGAGAATTCTCAGTACCTACGGGCTTACCCAGATTAGAACCCCGATCGTCGAAGATACTGAGCTCTTTGCGCGATCGATCGGAAACGTTACCGATATTGTCGAAAAAGAGATGTATACATTTGAGGATCGCTCGGGTGACAGTCTAACCCTTCGCCCCGAACTTACAGCTGGTGTGGTAAGAGCCGCCATCGAACATGGTCTGTTGCATAATCAAACCCAGCGCCTTTGGTATCAAGGACAAGCGTTTCGACACGAGCGGCCGCAAAAAGGGCGTTACCGCCAATTTCACCAAATCGGCGTCGAATGTTTCGGTATTGCAGACGCTTTGATGGACGCTGAGCTGATTGAAATAACCGACCAGATTTGGAAAGAGTTGGGTATTCGTGACTCTGTCACATTGCAACTGAATTCTATTGGATCACCAGAGGCGAGAGCCAATTACCGAACTGCGCTAGTTGACTTTTTGGTGGCACGGGAAGATCAACTAGACCAAGACAGCTTGGCACGTCTAGAGCGCAGTCCACTGAGGATCCTAGATTCCAAAAATGAGTCCACGCAGGCGCTACTCCGCGACGCCCCTTCATTAATGGATTATTTGACTGAAGCAGACAGCGAGCATTTTGATCAGCTGTCGCGCGCACTGAAAGATGCTGACATTGCGTTTGCTGTTAACCCTCTTCTAGTTCGCGGGCTTGATTATTATGGCCGTACAGTCTTCGAGTGGACCACTGAGGTCTTGGGTTCACAGGGGACCATATGTGGTGGTGGTCGATACGATGGCCTAGTCGACCATTTAGGTGGAAAGTCAACGCCAGGTGTTGGGTTTGCGCTTGGTATGGAGCGCGTTGTTTTATTAATGGAAGCGCTGGGGGTAATTCCCGATACTTATCGAACTCAAGCCGATGTATATTTGATGCCACAACATACAGCGTGTGAGGCAGCAATCAGAAAGCTGGCTCGCCGTTTAAGGCAGGAGTTTCCTTCGCTCCGTGTGATGACTCATATCGGAGGGGGAAGTCTGAAAAGTCAGTTAAAAAAGGCCGACAAGTCTGGCGCGCTGATGGGCCTAATCATCGGTCAATCTGAGCTCGATAGTGGATACATTGTTTGCAAACCACTAAGAGGCGGTGAACAAGAAACTCTTTCAGAGACAGGACTTTTGAAGCGGATTTCAATACTTAGGGACATGTGATGGATTATTTGAAAACTGATGAAGAACAGGGTGAGGCGCTCAAACGCTGGCTTGCACAGAATGGACTTGGTTTATTGATTGCAATTGCAGTCGGCGTTGGTTCCGTGCTCGGATACCAGCAGTGGCAACAGCATCAGGTGAATCAGAAAACCGACGCCGCCGGTCGTTATCAGGAATTAATTGAGCTAGCGGCCATAGACTTTTCCAACGAGGACACAGATGCAGATTTTAGGCGTGTACTTACGGTCGCTGATGGCCTGCGACAGGCTCACCCAGACAGCAATTATGCAGCGATCGGGGCCGGTATTGTCGCTGCGCAAGCGGTTGAACGTGGTGATTTTGATCTGGCGGTGAGTCAACTTACCTTCGCAGAGGCACAAGTGGAGTTGCCTGAGCTGCGAGCGATGGTCTCGCTTCGGTTGGCTCAACTGGAGCTTGAGTTGGGGCAAGTTGATGCTGCTTTAAGGCGGATTCGTGGTTTGTCAGATGGATACTTCTCGGGGTCACGTCACGAGCTTGAAGGGGACATATTGGTGGCGATGGACAACCTGGTAGGGGCACGAGAGGCCTATTCGCGGGCGCACACATCACTTACTGAGGCAGGGTTAAACACAGCAGTTATCGATCTTAAATTATCTTCATTACCCGAGGGTTGATAATGCCTCGCTCACTTTATTTGGTCGTAGTAGCATCGCTTTTAGGTTGTTCAGGCGTCCAGGAAAAGCCAGAACCGACTCCACTTAAACGAATTGATGCAGTCGTCGAGCTTGATGAAGTTGAATCGATTTCATTAGGTGGTGGCGATCAGACTGGACTGGCTCCAGCGGTTCAGGGTGAGGTAGTAGCTGCGGCATCGGCCTCGGGTGAGGTCTATCTTCTGAACTCCAAACTCGACGAAGTTTGGGACGTCGACCTCGGCCGCACCATACTGGGTGGAACGGCCTTGAATTCTACAAATGTGTATGTACTCACGTCCGACGCTGTGTTGGTAGCGCTCGCGCGAGGTGATGGGACTAAAGTATTCGAAACGGTCCTCCCCGGTGGTGCAACAGTGCCACCAGTCGCTACAGATTCTCTGGTGTTTGTCAAAACACAGATTGGTCGTATTTTGGCAGTTGATGCACAGACCGGCGCAACAGTCTGGGTTGAAGAAGCGAAGGAATCAGGCGTGGGCATTCGTGGCGGCTCTCCAATGACGCTTGAAGGCGATATACTATTCGTCCTCTGGGGCTCTGGAAGGATCGTCGCTTATCAAGCAGACAGCGGGCGTATTATTTGGGAACGTCAGGTTGCTGTCTCGCGAGGCCGTAGCCCGTTGACCAGAATTGTTGATTCCAAAGGAGCGCCATCGGTCCGTAATAATTATGTCGTAACAGCAACCCGGAATGGACAGGTAAGCCTCTTGGATGCGAGAAACGGACAACTTATTTGGAATCTTGATTCCGATGCCTATCCCGGAGCGTTGCTCGCATTTAACTTGGTAATCGTAGTTGGGACAGATGGCGTGATCTCGGCTTACAGCGCACAATCGGGCGAATCCCGCTGGAGCAACGCGGCACTGAAACACCGAGAGCTCAGTGCTCCAGTTGTGATAGATGATTTTGTAGCGGTTGTAGATCTAGAGGGGGAACTGCATGTCCTCGCTCCCGCTACAGGAGCAATTGTTGGTCGAGTGGATATCGGTGGCGGAAAGGGGAAAGTAGCTCCTGTCGTCACCGATTTTGGTGTGCTAGTGCAGTTATTAGATGGCCGTTTGAGCCTTGTGGAAATGATTCGTTGAAGACACCGGTCATCGCGCTTGTTGGTCGCCCTAATGTTGGTAAATCGACGCTCTTTAACCGCCTGACACGCAGCCGCGAGGCACTGGTAGCTAACTTTTCTGGTCTGACGCGCGACCGAAAATATGGGCGGGCTATTTTAGATGGTCATCCATTTCTTCTGGTTGACACAGGGGGTCTGTCAGGGGGCGAGGCGGGGATTGATGCGGCCATGGCCGAGCAGTCCTGCGCCGCTATACAAGAAGCCGACGCTATCCTTTTTATGGTTGATGCCACCAGTGGTGTTACTGCCTCGGATCAGACGGTGGCGGACATGCTAAGACGGACCGATAAGCCGATCTCGTTGGTCGCAAACAAAATCGATGGACAGAACGCAGAAATTGTTATGTCAGAGTTTTTTGGGCTCGGTTTCGGTGCGCCTCTGGCGATAGCCGCTTCTCAAGGGCGAGGGGTTGCCGCACTAAGTGATCAATTGCTTTGCCAGTTTGGCTTGCTTGACGTGGAACCATCAGATTCCAACGAAGAACGAGAAGATGCCCCTGGGATCCGTATTGGCGTGGTAGGTCGACCAAACGTCGGTAAATCGACTTTGGTAAATCGTATGCTTGGCGAGGATCGTGTGGTGGTGTTTGATTTGCCTGGTACCACCAGAGACTCGATTTATATACCTTACGAGCGTCACAACGAGACCTATACGCTGATCGATACCGCAGGCGTGCGTCGTCGTGGCAGAGTAAGTGAGACCGTAGAGAAATTTTCGATAGTCAAAACGCTTCAGGCCATAGAGGATTCAAATGTGGTGATTTTGATCATCGACGCGCAAGAGGGCCTTGTGGAGCAAGATATGCACCTGATGGGGATCGTTGTGGATGCAGGGCGCGCACTGGTTGTTGCGGTTAATAAGTGGGATCATTTAGATGCAGATATTCGCGAAAAGATCCGTGAAACATTGAAGCGTCGACTGAGTTTCATTGCATGGGTGAAAATTCATTACGTCTCAGCACTGCACGGCACAGGTGTCGGGGGTTTGTATGGGTCGATTCGAGAGGCATACGAAGCGTCTACTACCAAATTCTCTACAAATGGTCTCACGCGGATCCTAGAGGATGCAGTTACTGACCACCAACCGCCCTTGGTTAGGGGCCGTCGTATCAAGCTACGCTATGCGCATCAGGGCGGAATGAACCCGCCGCGTATAATCATCCATGGTAACCAAACCAAGGAAATACCAGAGGCGTATCGACGGTATCTTGAAAACATTTATCGTAGAGTCCTGAATATTTCTGGTTCCCCAATAAAAATCGAGTTCAAGTCGGGCGATAATCCATTTGCTGATCGAAAGAACAAGCTGACTCAGAGACAGATGCAGAGAAAGCGCCGTTTGATGAAATTTGTGAAAGGAAAGAAGTAGGTCAGGTTCGTCACCAATTATCGTTAAACAAACCGCTGGTGATTGCATTGACTACACCAACGCCGCCATCCGATCGACGTGCGCTCGCAAATGCAACGATGTCTGGGTTGCCTTTGAGCCATCGGTTAATGTACGCCTTTAGCAGAGGACGACCTTGCTTACTGTGCCGACCGACACCGTGGATTATTCGGATATGCGTGAGACGGCGCTCATTCATGATTTGAAACAGGGTAGCTATTGCACTAGCCGCCTCATCAACGGTATGGCCGTGAAGATCTATCTCATATTGAGCTGGGAATGGGGCCTCATCCAATAAACCTAGCACACGACGGTCGGCCCCATAGGCGACATACTCCAGTAGTTTATTTTTATCCATGGGCGCCGGTTCCTCAGTCGAAAGACCGTGACCAGCGGAGGCCATAAGAGCATCTTCAGCACGTGCACGAGCGGTTTCAATAGCTTCAGATGACATTTTTTTTGAGGGGCGGATGCGAATATCACGATTGGTCTGTTCGACCCCGTTTTCGAGCATCAGTGCTTTAAAAGAATCATCAGTCATGGTTGAACCATAAGGGGAAACTTCAAAGTTTCAAAGTCTACTTGCCCTCTGAAGATCATCTGTCTAGTCTTCCGGCATGACTGAACTTCTTACGATTCGTGACTTTCTTCGGTTCGCATTGTCTGAATTTGCAAGGCATCCAATTGAATTGGGCCACGGCACCGATTCGCTTTGGGATGAGGCGCTCGCATTGGTTTTTGGTGCCCTAGCATTACCTCCAGACGGCGATGAACGCTTACTTGAAGCAAGACTGACCTCAGATGAAAGGGAACTTTTGTCTGGTCTAATCGATCAGCGTGTTCACTGCCGTATTCCTGTACCCTATCTCACGAAAAAGGCATGGTATGCGGGGCTGCCGTTTATTGTTGATGAGCGCGTTTTGATTCCTAGAAGCCCAATATTTGAACTCATTCAGGCTGACTTTCATCCTTGGTTCGAGGTTCCGGAGGACCGCCCTCTTCGATTTCTTGATCTTTGCACCGGCTCGGGTTGTCTCGGGATTATGACAGCGCTGAGCTTTAAGGAAAGTACGGGAATTCTCGCTGATCTCGACGATGGCGCTTGCGCCGTGGCTCAGGAAAATGTTGCGTTCCATCAACTCAGTCATTGTCTTGAAGTCATTCAATCAGATGGATTCGATGGGCTGTCGTCCGGTGTTTTTGACATCATTATATGTAATCCACCGTATGTGGATTCAGAAGATATGGCTAACTTACCACCGGAATACCAGAAAGAACCTGAGGTTGCTTTGATATCAGGTGAAGATGGATTAGAACTCGTTAGACGTTTGTTGAATCAAGCTTCAGATTGGCTGTCTAATCAGGGCATCATGATTCTTGAGGTCGGCAATACTTGGGGCCAATTAGATCGAGAAGTCACCGCTTGCACTGGTGAGCCTATACAATGGCTTGAGTTCGAACACGGGGGACATGGTATCTGTGTGCTCTCAAAGCAAGAACTGAACACGTTATACTCGGCGTTTTAATCGGAAAGCATTATGAGCGGAAATACCTTCGGCACCTTTTTTACAGTTTCAACAGCGGGCGAGAGTCATGGCCCTGGGCTTGTTGCTGTTGTTGACGGTTGTCCACCACAAATACCACTTTCCGTAGAAGATCTACAGGTTGATTTGGATCGCCGTAAACCAGGTCAGAGTAAGCACACGACACAGCGGCGCGAAGAAGATGAAGTCGAAATTTTATCCGGTGTTTTCGAAGGTATGACAACGGGTACACCCATTGCGCTTTTGATTCGAAATACTGATCAGCGGTCTAAAGACTATTCGCAAATCAAAGATGTATTTCGTCCGGCACATGCCGACTACACCTATGAGCATAAATACGGAATTCGCGACTATCGCGGCGGTGGTCGCAGCTCGGCGCGTGAGACGGCTATGCGCGTGGCTGCGGGCGCGATCGCAAAAAAAGTCCTCAGGTATTTGTTTTCAGTTACGGTCCGAGGTTGTTTGACGCAGTTGGGCCCGATTACCTGCGTGATCAAAGATTGGTCAATTGTTAATTCTAACCCGTTCTTCTGTCCTGATCCCGATTGTTTGGTAGAACTTGACGCGTTTATGACTCAATTGAGGCGTGACGAAGATTCTATCGGTGCGCGCTTGACTGTCGTGGCAGAGGGTTTGCCACCCGGCTGGGGTGAACCCGTGTTCGATCGATTAGATGCAGATATTGCCCACGCATTGATGTCAATAAACGCAGTAAAGGGTGTTGAGATAGGAGAGGGTATGGCGGTTGTAGACCGTCGTGGCTCAGAGCATCGTGATCTGATGACTCCTGAAGGTTTCTTAAGCAATAACGCCGGTGGTGTGTTAGGTGGTATCAGTACCGGACAGCCACTAGTTGCGCATTTAGCATTGAAGCCAACAAGCTCGATTACGACACCGGGTAAGACAGTTAATAAAGAGGGTGAGTTGAC
>CAJWIY010000063.1 GCA_913042205.1 uncultured Gammaproteobacteria bacterium | reverse complement strand
CCTCCGGGGCCGCGACTTTTTTCGAAAACGACATAACTTGTAGGTGGGAGTTGACGTGCAGCCGCTAAGCCAGCTACTCCGGCTCCGATGATTGCTATAGGTGTGTGTGTCATGGAGTGGTCTTTTGATCCCAGTAGAAATTAGAATAGATGCCCCAATCAAGATATCAGGTTAGTAAAGGGCATTCTAAACACATGGCAGATATTACAATCACAGAAAGCGCGCAGACCTACCTTGAGGGGTTGCTCGAGAAGCAAAATGTCGAGGGTATCGGGGTTCGGCTGTTTGTTTCACAACCCGGTACGATGTACGCGGAGACGTGCCTAGCATACTGCCGCCCTGGCGAGGAAAAGCCCGAAGACGAGCGGTTCGGGTGCGATAACTTCATAGCTTACCTCGACCAGCCGAGTCTGCCCTATCTAGACGAGGCTGTGGTTGATTACGTGGCAGACAAACTTGGTGGTCAGTTGACTATTAAGGCACCGAAGGCGAAACAGCCTGCCGTCGCGTTCGACGGTCCAGTAGAGCAGCAGATCGTTGAGATCTTAACGGCCGAAGTCAACCCGGGGCTTGCGGCGCATGGCGGCGAGGTTAGGCTTATTCGGTTAGAAGATGAGATCGCTGTATTGCAGTTTGGTGGCGGGTGCCAGGGATGCAGCGCTGTGGATATGACACTGAAAGATGGCGTGGAAAAGACGCTAATGGATCGCATCCCCGATTTGAAGGGTGTTAGGGACGTGACGGACCACAGCCAACGAGAAAATGCCTACTACAAGTAATATCGTTTCAAGGGTGGCGTCGACTGACGCGATCGTTTTAGAGATTCAAGATTTTTTGGGGGTGTGTACTCCAGAGGCTTGGGTTTCCCACGCCCTCGATGACTTGGCTACCCTGTTGATTGACCATGCCAATTGTGAATACAAGGCGGCAGCGACGGGTATGAGTTTGATCACAAAGTATCGGAATAAGCCTCGCCTGCAGCGACTAATGGCTCGGTTGGTCCGAGAAGAGATGCTGCACTATGAGCAGGTCCTCGTGCTAATGGATCAGATGGGCGTGAATTATCGGCCACTTACCGCCTCTCGTTATGCGAAAACCCTGAGGGACGCCGTAAGGTGTGACGAGGACGGGCGACTGGTTGACACGTTATTAGTCGGGGCAATTGTTGAGGCTCGATCCTGTGAGCGCTTCGCGGCGTTATGGCCTCGACTCCCGATAAGGCTTGGCAAGTTCTATAAATCACTTCTTAGGTCAGAGGGTCGGCACTATCAGGATTATCTCTCTCTCGCACGTGAGTTCGCCGACACGTCGGATGTCGAGCAGCGACTTATCCATTTCCTGGAGATCGATCAAACGCTTATTGAGACAGCTGATGACGAGTTTCGCTTCCACTCGGGTGTGCCTGCGTAACGCGTCCATTGCTCGGTCACGGTAGTATTGTCTGGTGACAGATGGCACAGACTCACTGTAATCACGTCATCTTTGGTATCCACGAATACGCCGATACCGCTTACATCCCAGTCTGACGTCACGCAACGCAGGCCGAATGCATTACAGTGCACCGCTGGGCGGTGTGTGTGGCCATGGATTAGCAATGTAGAGCTAAACTGTTGAAGCCATTGCTGGATTTCAGACTCAACTGCGTCGCTGATGGACTCGGCGCGGTTCGCTTGAGTCTCACGCGATTCCTGTCTAAGGCTTTGCGCTATAGTTTGTCGCTCTGCGAGCGGTTTATTAAGAAAAGCGTTAGCCCAGCTGGTGGTCCGGATTTTTTTTCGGAATTCCTGATAACTATGGTCATTCGTGCAAAGTTCGTCACCATGAATCACGATAAGGTCGGGACCCGCAATTTTTTTGACCAGAGAAATACCCAATGATTGAAGGTAATCGTCTGTTATTAGGAAATCCCTGTTGCCATGAATGAACAGGGTGTCGCCGCTATGGCCCCCGCAGAACTCGAGGAATTTGAAGTCAAACTCAGTTGCACCATCGTCTCCTATCCATGTCTCAAAAATATCGCCAGCAAGGATTAGTTGGTCACAGGGACACCTCGTTATCGCTTCAGTGGCCGCGCGGTATCGCGACGGGTCATTGGGATCTAAATGAAAGTCAGAAACAATCAGTTGGCGCATTAAACAATTGTTGCTTTGGTGATCAGCACATCGTCAACAGGAACGTCAGAATGGCCAGCCCGATGGGTCGTCGCCACCGCTTTTATTGCATCAACGGCCTCCATTCCGTCATAGACGCGTCCGAACACACAATATCCGAATCCGTCTGATGTTTCTGACCGGAAATTCAAGAAATCATTGTCTGTAACATTGATGAAAAATTGCGCAGTCGCAGAATGCGGGTCCATAGTTCGCGCCATCGCGATCGTGCCACGATTGTTGGCTAATCCGTTGGATGCCTCATTTTTGATCGGGTCACGTGTGTCTTTCTCAGCCATCCCGGGCTCAAACCCGCCACCCTGGATCATAAACCCGTCAATGACTCGATGAAAAATAGTTCCATCATAAAACCCCTCTTCCACATATTGCTTAAAATTAGCAGACGTTTCGGGCGCATCGGTCTCAAATAATTCCAAAGTGATGTTGCCAAGTGTTGTTTCAAATAGAATCACGGGTTTCTCTCCTCATAACACAAGGCGATACTATACCGGTTTCACCAAAAGGAATAATGCGTGAGTTTGCAAATCTTCGACACCTTAGCGAGAAAAAAGCGCGATTTTCATCCACTAGAGGCTGGTCAAATTGGTATCTATGTTTGTGGGATGACTGTCTATGATCACTGCCATCTTGGTCACGGGCGGGTCATGGTCGCGTTTGACGCGATTGTGCGCTATCTCAGGTTTCGAGGCTTTGATGTGACCTATGTCCGCAATATTACAGACGTGGACGACAAAATATTTGAACGGGCGGCGGAACGAAAAATTCCGTTTACTGAGTTGACAGCTGAAATGATTGGAGCCATGCATCAGGATGAAGAACGCCTCGGGTGTCAGGCGCCTGATCTTGAGCCTCGGGCAACATCAAATATCGATTCAATGGTCGGGTTGATCTCAAAACTGATTGAAAAGAACGCGGCTTACCAAGGATCTTCTGGTGATGTGTACTTTCGTGTAAGTGCATTCCCAAGCTACGGAAAACTCAATAATAGACGGCCCGAAGATATGATCGAGGGAGCTAGGGTTGCGGTCGCTGAAGACAAGGAAAATCCAGCTGATTTTGTGTTATGGAAGTCAGCCAAGCCTGGCGAGGAGTCTTGGGACTCCGATTTCGGTGCGGGGCGTCCCGGCTGGCATATTGAGTGCTCTGCAATGAGCATGGATGCTCTTGGGGATACCTTCGATATTCACGGGGGAGGTCCTGACCTTAAGTTTCCACATCACGAGAATGAAATTGCACAGTCTGAGGCAGCTACTGGATGCACCTTCGCAAGATATTGGATGCACGCCGGTGCGGTTCGAGTTAACGAGGAGAAGATGTCTAAATCACTTGGAAATTTTGTAACTTTGGACGCGCTTTTCAATAACTTTCATCCGGAGGTGGTCCGGTTTTTTCTCCTGCAAAGTCATTACAGGAGTGCCATTTCGTTTTCGGATGATGCGCTCGTTCAGGCGGAGGCCGCCTATACCCGTCTGATTCAGGTTCTACCTGATGACGCAACCACCACCAGCTCGGACGCAATTTTTGAGTTCCAAGAACTGATGGATGATGATTTCAATACACCACGTGTATTAGCGCTCCTGTTTGAACTGGCCTCAAAAAACACGGAAGAGGCCACCTCGAGCATCCTAGCCATTGGTAAGGTTTTGGGTCTCTTTTCCTCGGGAAAAGCCCAGTTCCTTGCAGAACAACAGACATTGAAGGCAGCAAACAGTGAGCTGAGCGATACCGCGGTCAACGCTCTGATAGATGCGCGTCAGAAAGCCCGATCCGAACACGACTTTGCGGCTGCTGACAAAATTCGCGATGACCTAATTGCCCAAGGAATTGTTCTTGAGGATGGCGCTGGCGGGACCTCGTGGCGGCGAAAATAAATCGAGTTGATGCAACGCTCTTTGCCGTCACTGTCCTAGCTTGGGGAACCACTTGGTACGTGATACTGGGACAATTTGGTATGGTCCATCCGATAGTATCCGTCGGTTGGCGTTTTTTATTAGCATCGATCACTGTGCTTGGGATTTGCAGGTTCCGGGGAGAGCGACTCGCGTTGACCCTCAACGAGCATGCATTGTGTGCGATGCTAGGGCTGTTTCTATTTTGCTTGAACTATGGATTATTTTATACGGCTAGTCTGACTCTAACCACCGGCCTTATATCTGTCGTTTTTTCCACGATGGTTTTCTGGAACGCGCTTGGGGCCCACTGGTTCTTGAGGCAACCGTTGGATTACCGGGCACTCCTCGGTGGCGGGATCGGCGTCTTCGGTTTGATCATTTTGTTCCGTGTCGAGCTACTCGAATTTTCTTGGGTAAGTAGTGGTTCGATCGCTTTGCTACTGAGCCTGCTTGGTACACTATCGGCCAGTGTTGGTAATCTAGTATCAGCGACATTGCAAAAGCGTGATCTAAACGTTTGGAATTCTACGGCTTTTGGCATGATGTACGGTACAGCTATCACTTTTATCTTTGCTCTAATTAACGGGTACCCTATCCGATTCGATGTTAGCTTGATCTATGTAGCGTCGCTATTCTATCTGGTGTTCATCGGCTCGGTGGTAGCGTTTGGCTCGTATCTGACGTTAATTGGCCGTATTGGGCCAGGCAGGGCCGCTTATGCGACGGTTAGTTTTCCAGTCGTCGCGATCATAGTCAGCGTCCTATTCGAAGGATATGAACTCAGCTTGGCTGCGTTGTTTGCTTTTAGCCTTGTGATGCTCGGAAACTGGCTAGCGCTTTCGAAGCCGAGAGCTCAAAAATCCCCTTGCAGAGCCCAAAGTGGATGACTATACTGCGCCTCCACCGAAGGGCATCGCGATGCTCAGCCAGGTACTCGGGGTATAGCGCAGTCTGGTAGCGCATCTGCTTTGGGAGCAGAGGGTCGTTGGTTCGAATCCAGCTGCCCCGACCAATACTGACCATGCGCCTGTAGCTCAACCGGATAGAGCAACGGCCTTCTAAGCCGTAGGTTGCAGGTTCGATTCCTGCCAGGCGTGCCAGCCTGGCTTCAATGGTGGGTGTAGCTCAGTTGGTAGAGCCCCGGATTGTGATTCCGGTCGTCGTGGGTTCGAGTCCCATCATCCACCCCATTACTTGACTTCAATAATTTAAAAGGTTTCGGTATCGTCAGCCTAAGAGTTACTTGGGCCGTGCTATGCGTTATCTAGTTTTTTTATGTTTGTTCCTTTTTTCAACCGTAACGTTGGCGCAGGAACGCGAAATTCCTGAAGACTGCGAAATCTTAGAAGGTTGGGTTACGGTCTGGATTGATCAGATTCGACAAACACGTGAAGAGATCATCTACTTAAAAATGGATGGTAAGGACCCGGATCCAGAACTCAACGCAAAATATGAATATGTAAAATACGAATCCGAGCGGTTTTCAGAAGCATTTGAGCGACGCTGCGATAGTCAGGGGCTTCAGGCGAAATAATTAAGCTGTAAACATAGGCTTATTTGACCATTGCACTTGATTCGGCTGGGCTTGATATTTCAAGGTGAGTGAGTCAGAATTCCGCGCTTCTTAACGCTTTGAGCGCATGTTTGCGGATGTGGTGAAATTGGTAGACACGCCAGATTTAGGTTCTGGTGCCGAGAGGCGTGGGGGTTCAAGTCCCTCCATCCGCACCATCACTATACGGCTCAGACTTAAGGCAGTATCCTATCGCCGTTAAATTCAAAGAATTTGAATGACCGAGGTTAGTTCATGCAGGTTGTCCTGGAATCCCCGAGCGCTCTAGAGCGTCAGTTTAAAATCACGATCCCAACCGGGGATATTGAAACAGAATTTGAAGCGAAGTTAGCTGAGACGGCAAAACGCGTTCGCATTGACGGGTTTCGTCCCGGCAAAGTGCCCACGAAAGTTGTTCGGCAGCGATATGGACAGGCGATTCGGCAGGAGATGGCATCCGACCTAATTGAAAAATCGTTGGGACAGGCACTGACCGAACATGACGTAAAGCCGATTGGCCAGCCAAAAATAGATGACCTACACTTCGAGGAAGGTTCTGACCTCACCTTTAAGGCCACATTTGAAGTTTTTCCTGATTTGGATCCGACATTGATCGACGGGCATGATATTGAACAGATCAAATGCAAAATTGGGGCGGCTGATGTGAAGGAGATGATCGCAACATTACGAGAGCAACGTAAGGGCTGGAAAGAATCGGCGCGCGCTGCTGCTAAGAAGGGCGACCGAGTCACTATCAATTTTGAAGGCTTTCTAGATGGTAAAGCGTTCGAGGGTGGAAGTGGCCAAGATCATGCGCTTGTCTTGGGCTCAGGTTCTATGATTCCTGGATTTGAGGACGGGATCGTGGGGATGAAAAAGGGTAATACCCGTGATGTCGAAGTAACGTTTCCTGAGGACTATCACGCAGAGAACCTAAAAGGAAAAGGGGCGCTTTTTAAAATTGATGTAATCAAACTGGAGCGTGGAGAACTACCGACAGTTGACGAAGAGTTTATTAAAACGTTCGGAGTGGAATCAGGCGACGAAAAAGATTTTAAGGCAGAAATCAAGGAGCAAATGGCTCGCGAGCTGTCCATGACACTTAAAAATTTGAATAAGACGAAAATTTTTGATGTGTTATTGGAAAAAAATTCGGACACGCCTGTTCCCGAATCGGCAATAAAATCCGAGCTTAACGCACTGAAAAAGCAGTCCGCTGAGCGTTTCGGCGGAGGACAGCAGTTTGACCCTGATCAGTTACCTGATGAGCTGTTTGCGGAGCAGGCTGAACGTCGTGTGCGACTCGGGATTCTGCTTGGCGCGACTGTTAAAAAGCTTGAACTTAAGGCTGATGCCGATCGCGTGAAAGCTCTCGTTGATGAAATGGCCACAGCATATGACGATCCAGAACAGGTTGTGAATTTCTACTACTCAAATAGCGAAAACCTAAAGCAAATCGAAGCACTTGCCGTTGAGGAGCAAGTTGCTGAGAAGCTCCTTGAAAGTGCGAAAGCTAAGACCATTGATATGTCATACGCGGATGTTATGAAGAGTCGTCAAAGTTAGTAGGGTAGAGGTATTTGCATGACAGGATTGGTTCCCATAGTCGTAGAGCAAAGCTCGCGCGGAGAGCGCTCATACGACATTTATTCTAGGCTCCTCAAGGAACGCGTGATTTTTGTCGTTGGACAGGTAGAAGACTACATGGCCAATCTCATCGTCGCTCAATTGTTATTTCTAGAGTCAGAGAATCCTGATAAAGATATTCATATTTATATTAATTCGCCTGGCGGTTCGGTGACCGCGGGAATGGCTATCTATGACACGATGCAATTCGTGAAGCCTGACGTTTCAACTCTGTGTATAGGTCAGGCGGCGAGTATGGGCGCATTTCTGCTCGCTGGGGGAGCGAAAGAGAAGAGGTTTGCTTTACCTAATTCTCGAATGATGATTCACCAGCCTTTGGGTGGATTTTCAGGTCAAGCATCCGATATTGATATTCATGCGAAGGAAATTCTGAAGATTCGCGAGAAGTTAAACTCCAAATTGGCGCGTCACACAGGTCAGACCGTCAGGCAGATTGCCAAAGACACAGACCGTGATCGCTTTATGGATGCTGGTGAGGCAAAAAAATATGGGTTAATCGATGACGTGCTTGAGCATCGCGTAGATACGCCCAAAGGGGCTTGATTTTCGGGCGTTGACAGAGCACTGTTGACGTATCAGAGTGGGTGGCTAGATGACAGATACAACAGATCAGAATTCCGAAAACAACGGTAAAGTCTTGTATTGCTCGTTCTGCGGGAAAAGTCAGCATGAAGTTCGCAAGCTGATCGCAGGACCCAGTGTTTTTATCTGCGACGAGTGCGTAGACCTGTGCAATGACATTATTCAAGAAGAGATCCAAGAGTCTGACGATGCAGAGTCATCGGACGGGTTACCAGTCCCCCAAGCCATTAAAACAACCCTTGATGACTATGTGATAGGTCAAGAGCGGGCCAAGCGAGTGCTGGCAGTGGCGGTATACAACCATTACAAACGACTTCGATACGGCGAGCGTAATTCGCGGGATATAGAGCTTGGCAAATCAAATATCTTATTGATAGGCCCGACTGGTTCTGGAAAGACACTACTCGCTGAAACATTGGCACGATTGTTAAATGTACCATTCACTATGGCTGATGCAACGACGTTGACAGAAGCGGGTTACGTCGGTGAGGACGTTGAAAATATCATCCAAAAACTACTACAAAAATGTGACTACGATGTAGAGACAGCTCAGCAAGGCATTGTGTATATCGATGAGATCGATAAGATCTCTCGAAAATCGGATAATCCGTCGATCACTCGTGATGTCTCGGGAGAGGGCGTGCAGCAAGCGCTTTTAAAACTGATCGAAGGAACAGTAGCCTCAGTTCCACCGCAGGGCGGTCGTAAGCACCCACAGCAAGAGTTCCTTCAAGTTGACACCTCTAATATTTTATTCATCTGCGGCGGCGCATTTGCAGGACTTGATAAAGTGATTAGAGACCGAAGCGAGAAGGGTGGGATTGGATTCGGAGCAGAAGTGCGATCAAAAGATGAATCAAAATCAATTGGCGAAGCTTTTGCGGAAGTCGAGCCTGAAGACTTGGTGAAGTATGGTCTCATCCCCGAATTTGTAGGCCGTTTACCTGTAGTGGCCACTCTGACTGAACTTGATGAGGACGCACTCATTCAAATCCTGTCGGAACCGAAAAACGCACTGGTCAAACAGTATAAGGAGTTGTTTGACATGGAGGGTGTGGAGTTAGATGTGCGGCCTGAGGCTTTGCGAGCTGTTGCACGGAAGGCAATGGAACGCAAAACAGGTGCGCGTGGTCTGCGTTCGATTCTTGAAAGTATCCTTCTACACCCCATGTTCGAAATTCCCTCAGACAATGACGTAGCTAAAATGGTAATTGATGAGAGTGTCGTGACTGGTGATAGTGAGCCGCTCAAAATTTACGCAGGTAAAACGGACGAAAAACGCTCGGCAAATGCTGCCGAGTAAACTAGGATGAAAAGAATGAGTATCCAGCAGCTGGACCTCCCATTGCTCCCGTTGAGGGACGTGGTTGTTTATCCCCACATGGTTCTTCCACTATTTGTGGGTCGTGAAAAATCGATTAAGGCTCTCCAGAGCGCCATGGACGGAGGCAAAGAAATCCTCCTTGTTGCTCAAAAGGTTGCAAGTGAAGACGAGCCTCAGGCTGGTGAATTATACAAGGTCGGGACTGTCGCTTCGATTCTGCAACTTCTCAAGCTCCCTGATGGTACTGTAAAAGTCTTAATCGAAGGGGCGCAGAGAGCACACGTTTCAAATTTTGATCTTGATGGCGATCATTACCGAGCTAACGCGCAGATTATTGAGTCGGTTCCCTTGAAAGAACATCATCAAGGTGCACTATTGCGGGTGCTGATGGATCAGTTTGATAAGTATGTGAAAGCGTCCAAAAAAATTCCCGCTGAAGTCTTAGCATCACTGCAAAGTATTGAGGAGCCTGGGCGGCTATGCGATACCATGGCTGCGCACTTAACCCTGCCTCTTAAAGAAAAGCAGGCTTTGCTATCACATGATGATATCAAAGAGCGGCTTGAATACTTGGTAGCACTTATGGAGTCGGAACTTGATTTACTTCAGGTCGAAAAACGCATTCGTGGTCGCGTCAAAGAGCAAATGGAGAAAAGCCAGAGAGAATATTATCTGAATGAGCAAATGAAAGCTATTCAGAAAGAGATGAATGATCTTGATGAGACACCAAACGAGGTCGATGCATTACAGGAGCGCATTGACAAGTCTGGTTTGTCCAAAGAAGGCAAAGAAAAAGCAGAAAATGAGCTACAAAAACTAAAGTTGATGTCCCCGATGTCCGCTGAAGCTACGGTGGTTAGGGCAT
>CAJWIY010000062.1 GCA_913042205.1 uncultured Gammaproteobacteria bacterium | reverse complement strand
CACGCCAGTGGCATTGCCCGGTAGCTATGTTCGGAAAGGATAACCGCTGAAAGCATCTAAGCGGGAAACCTGCCTCAAGATGAGATCTCCCGGGCCTTCGGGCCCCTAAAGGACCGTAGAAGACTACTACGTTGATAGGTTGGGTGTGTAAGCGTTGTGAGGCGTTGAGCTAACCAATACTAATTGTCCGTGAGGCTTGATCATATAATCCTCGAGCTCATCGAGGATCGATGACACGATTTCACCAAATGTGCTGATTCTTGTTAATCCAACACCCTATTTGTTGTTTTGTATTCATTGCGAAATAACATACCGGTTTGTCTGACGACAATAGCGAGCGTGACCCACCTGATACCATCCCGAACTCAGAAGTGAAACCGCTTTGCGCCAATGGTAGTGTGGGGTCTCCCCATGTGAGAGTAGGTCATCGTCAGGCATCCTAACGTGAAACCCCGTCTTCGACGAAGACGGGGTTTTTTTATTTGCCCAGCAATCAGTCGCTCTTTAATATTCGCGTATGAATACGGAGAATAAACCTCATTGGCTTCCAATCGCACCATGGATGTTTCTAGTTGTGTGGAGTGCGGGATATGGTGTTGCAAAGCTCGCGCTTGAGTCCACGACTCCCTTGAACTTGCTCGCACTTCGATTTGTTGGGGCACTGCTCGCATTAGTTCCATTTATGCTGTTATTACGGCCGGTATGGCCATCTTCAAACGCTGTCAAAGATTTACTTGTTGTGGCTTCTTTCCTGCAATTGGGACATTTTTTCTGTATTTACCTCGGATTATCGCTTGGGGCCTCGGCTGGATTGTTAGCCCTTTTGGCAGCATCACAACCAGTGTTGGTTACAATTGTTGCCTCTCTTCTCAATCGACGAATCCCATCGGCCAGGATCTGGGCCGGACTATTGGTCGGCCTCGTTGGTGCTGTCTGGGTTATTTTTATCCAAGGCGATTTCTCGGATGGAGTACTTTTGGGAGCGATCCTTGGTTTTTTTGCGGTCGTGTCACTCTCGCTTGGTCAAGTTTATGACAAGCGGCAGTGTCCCGATTGTCATCCTTTACTCGTCTATGTCATTCAATATGCTTTTGCGAGTATCGTTTGCGTACCAGTCGCGCTCTTGTTCGAGGGCTACCAGACCGAATGGAACCCGTCAATGATAGGTGCCTTATCTTATCTTGTATTAGGCAACTCGTTGCTAGGAATTTTTCTGATGCTGACAATGGTTCGATTTGGCGCTATTTCACGGGTAACGAGTATCATGTTTTTGGTACCTGGAACTGCCGCTCTGATCGCATGGTTTGTGGTAGACGAGGTTATGCCTATCAGAGCGTGGCCCGGGATTATTTTGGCAGCGGTGGGCGTCCTTCTTGTTCTCTACGCTCCTTCAGACGGTAAGAACAACTGTATAGGGACTGCATGAGACCGTCCACTTGGTTGCCAGTTCTTGAACAATTGGCGTCAGGTATTATGATTTCCGGCTCTGAATTTGGGTCTTCGCTGGGTGTGTCGCGAGCAGCCGTTTGGCAACGAGTCAATTATATAAAGTCGCTTGGTGTTGCAGTCGAGGCAACGAACCTTGGTTATCAATTAAAGTATCCAGTTTATCTTCCCAACATTAAGCACATCCAAGCTTCGTTCACAATGGAAGTTAATCTTTTGCCGGAAGTGACATCTACAAATACATTGGTTCTGGAATCCCGAACCGAGCGTTGTCTTATGACACTTTATCAAAGTCAAGGTCGTGGTCGGCGGGGCCGCCCATGGGTTGGGGCGCCGGGATATGCCTTGATGTTTTCTGTAGGATCATGGCTCGAAAGTGGCTTGCAAGAGTTTTCGGGTCTCTCGGTAGATATTGGGGTCGCAATCTGTAATTTCCTCAATACCCAAGGTATCCCTGTATGTTTGAAGTGGCCTAATGATCTGTGGATCGGAGAAGCCAAGCTAGCCGGTATTCTCACTGAAATGCAGGGAGATCAAGATCGGACATTTGTGGTTGTTGGGTTTGGGATGAACCTAGAAAAACCGCATGGCATCGATTCTTCAGTTGCATGTTTCCACGATCACTCTGAGAGCCCTTGGTGTGATAATCAAACCATCGGTTTAGTAACAGCCATTCTTGGCACCATAACGAAATACACTACCTCGAGCTCCGAAGATCGAATGTGCAGATATCGCGAGGTAAGTCTTTTAGAGAGACGGGAGGTTGCTGTCGATGATGGAGGGAAAAAAATTTTGGGAATTGCCAAAGGTATTGATGAGTTTGGACGTCTTCTTATTTTAACTGACAGAGGTGTTAAATATGTCTCTGCTGGAGACGTTAGCGTGAGACCGGTTTGATGAAATTACTGATCGATTTCGGGAACAGTCGGTTGAAGTGGTGCCTCTGGGATCGCACCGGAATAACTGAACACGGATCGATTGACTTGATGACACTTGAGTCAGGCTTAAGAGGCATAGAATGGGTTTCGATTGAGGCAGTTTTCCTTTGCAGTGTCGCCGACAAGGACCTGACGCAGGCGGTTTTGGTCCTCTGTGGTAGTTTATCGAGATCCTCCTGTCGGATTAGGGAGGTAGACCTCATCAACTTGCCTCGTTGGTTCTCGCTCGAATCTACTGCGCGAGAACAGATCGGTAAAGATCGTGTGATGGCGATGTTGGGGGCGTTCGTTGCAGAGCAGAACTACTGCGTCATTGATGTGGGAACAGCTTGCACTATCGATTATGTGGCGTCGGGGCAGCATCAGGGCGGATATATTGTTCCTGGGTTGGCACTTTCTAGGTACAGCTTGAGCAAAAAAACAGCGCGCATTGGTTTTGTAGAGGAGCGTTTGTATTCGGCAAAGCTTGAGCCAGGTCGCGATACTCAACAGTCTGTAGAGCACGGTATTCGCATGGCCTTGGTAGCTACGTGTCAGTCAGCTATCCGTGAGGCTATCTTTCCTCTGCATAGGATTGTGTTGACGGGCGGTGACAGTGCTTGGCTTGCTGATCATCTCCGAGGGCCGGTCGATATTAGTTCAAACCTAGTGTTCGAGGGAATTCGCCGTTTTTTTCAAGAGCCATGATATTTTTCGACGAAGCTCTTGTAATCACTCTGTCCTTTTGGTTAAATTTCGCGCCCTGAATTGCAGGAATGTGGTTCTGGAGGCCGGCATAGCTCAGATGGTAGAGCAGCGCACTTGTAATGCGAAGGTCCCGAGTTCGATTCTTGGTGCCGGCACCACTGCCTAGATTAAGGGAGGTAAGTGGAGGGGTGGGTGAGTGGTTAAAACCGGCAGACTGTAAATCTGTTGCCTATGGCTACGCAGGTTCGAATCCTGCCCCCTCCACCAAATTTAGACTGTATGCACGGATGATTAAAAGGCTGTATGTCCGTTTAACGTCGCACTAATACGAGAGAAAGGAACGAGGTACCGTTCACATGGCAAAAGAGAAGTTTGAGCGTAGTAAGCCGCACGTAAACGTAGGCACGATTGGTCACGTTGACCACGGTAAAACGACTTTGACAGCGGCATTGACGCGTGTCGGAGCGGAAGTATTTGGTGGTGACGTGCGGGCGTTTGACCAGATTGATAATGCGCCTGAAGAGCGTGCACGTGGCATTACTATTGCGACATCACACGTTGAGTACCAGTCACATAACCGCCACTACGCACACGTTGATTGTCCTGGTCACGCGGACTATGTGAAGAATATGATTACTGGCGCTGCCCAGATGGATGGTGCGATTTTAGTTTGTTCTGCGGCAGATGGTCCGATGCCCCAGACTCGAGAGCATATTTTGTTATCGCGTCAAGTCGGTGTTCCTTACATTGTTGTATTCCTGAACAAGGCTGACATGGTTGACGACCCTGAGTTGTTGGAACTTGTTGAGATGGAGGTTCGGGAGCTATTGGATCAGTACGAGTTTCCAGGTGATGATACGCCCATCATTATTGGTTCTGCGCTGAAGGCGTTGGAAGGCGATTCGTCAGATATTGGTATGCCATCGGTTCAAAAGTTGATTGAGACGTTAGATGATTACATTCCTGAGCCTGAGCGCGCGGTTGATCAGGCGTTCTTAATGCCGATTGAAGATGTGTTCTCGATTTCTGGTCGTGGAACGGTTGTGACCGGCCGTATTGAGCGTGGAATTATCAATGTTGGTGACGAGATTGAGATTGTTGGTATCAAGGACACGACGAAAACTACCTGTACTGGTGTTGAGATGTTCCGTAAGTTGCTTGATGAAGGCCGTGCGGGTGAGAACGTCGGTGTTCTTCTGCGTGGTACGAAGCGTGATGAGGTTGAGCGTGGTCAGGTACTAGCAAAGCCGAGCTCTATTACTCCGCATACTAAGTTTGAGTGTGAGGTGTATGTCTTGTCGAAGGACGAGGGTGGTCGTCACACGCCTTTCTTCAAGGGCTATCGTCCACAGTTCTACTTCCGTACAACGGATGTCACTGGTGCATGTGAGCTTCCTTCAGGTACAGAGATGGTAATGCCTGGCGATAACGTGAAGTTATCCGTTGAATTGATTGCACCGATTGCGATGGAAGAAGGTCTGCGTTTTGCGATTCGTGAGGGTGGCCGTACTGTTGGCGCCGGCGTTGTCTCAAAAATCCTCGACTAATTAAAACTGACAAACGAGGCCTCAAAAGAGGTCTTAAACAAGGTTAGGCCAGTAGCTCAATTGGCAGAGCATCGGTCTCCAAAACCGGAGGTTGGGGGTTCGATTCCCTCCTGGCCTGCCATACGAGCAGGTCCCTGACAGGAACGCAGAGGAAGTATGAATTTGAAATTGGAAGCGTCGTCGCGCCTTGATCACCTTAAGTGGTTAATTGTGTTCGCCTTTATTGCGATAGGCGTTATTGGTAATAGTTATTACGCGGGTGAATCGCTTCTCTATCGCGTTCTTTGCTTGGTTGCTTTGGCTGCTGTCGCGGCAGGGATTGCGTTGACGACTCAAAAAGGTGTTGCTTTCCGGGAAATGCTGAAGGAGGCGCGCATTGAGCTGCGGAAAGTTGTCTGGCCGACGCGAGTGGAGACAGGACAAACGACGGCCATTGTGGTCGTCGTTGTGCTAATTGTGGCGTTGATTTTATGGGCGCTTGATAGTCTGTTTGCCTGGATCATCGCCTCTCTAATTGGATAATTTAATGTCAAAGCGTTGGTATGTGGTACAAGCCTTCTCTGGATACGAGAAGTCGGTGATGCGAAGCCTGCATGAGCAGATAGCTCTACATGGTATGGAAGAGCGCTTCGGCGATATTCTAGTGCCGACTGAAGAAGTCGTTGAGATGAAAGAGGGCAAAAAGCGTAAGAGTGAGCGTAAATTTTATCCGGGCTACGTTCTGGTCAATATGGAAATGGATGACGAGACGTGGCATTTGGTAAAAAGCGTGTCCCGTGTTCTCGGATTTGTTGGTGGTAATGCAGAGCGTCCTGCTCCGATAACTGACGCTGAGGCAGCTTTGATTTTGGATCGTGTATCGGAGGGTGTGGATAAACCACGTCCGAAGACGTTGTTTGAGCCAGGCGAAATGGTGCGAGTGACTGACGGGCCATTTGCAGATTTCACTGGTACGGTAGAAGAAGTTAATTACGAGAAGAATCGTTTGCAGGTGGCGGTAGTTATTTTCGGGCGTTCGACTCCCGTCGAGCTGGAATTTGATCAAGTCGAGAAAGGCTAATCTGGACTGAGACACTACGGGGAGCTGTAAAGCGTTCGTACCCAAACATGGAGAAGAGATATGGCCAAAAAAATTGATGGTTACATAAAACTGCAGATAGCGGCAGGGCAGGCGAATCCCTCTCCGCCCGTCGGCCCTGCCTTAGGCCAAAAGGGCGTCAATATAATGGAATTCTGCAAGGCATTTAATGCTTCAACACAACAAATGGAGCAAGGCCTCCCAGTTCCGACTGTAATCACTGTGTACAGTGATAAGTCTTTTACTTTCGTTACGAAAACGCCACCAGCATCGGTTTTAATCAAAAAAGCTCTGAATTTGAAGAGCGGGTCGTCACGCCCTAATACAGATAAGGTAGGTAAAATTTCGCGTGCTCAGCTTGAAGACATTGCGAAAACAAAAGAGCCTGATCTGACAGCTGCAGATCTAGATGCTGCAGTTCGCACGATTGCTGGTACTGCTCGTTCGATGGGCATTGATTCAGAAGGAGTCGTGTGATGGCAACGGTAACAAAGCGTCAGAAAATGATTGCTGAAAAAGTAGATCCGGATAAAATTTATCGATTTGAAGACGCTGTTAATCTTTTGACCGAATTGTCGACAGTCAAATTCACCGAATCCGTTGAAGTGGCGGTGAATCTGGGTGTTGACCCGCGTAAGAGTGATCAAGTTGTTCGAGGTGCGACGGTTCTTCCTAACGGAACGGGCAGAGATGTTCGAGTCGCTGTTTTCGCTCAGAGCGACAACGCCGATAAAGCGAAATCCGCCGGTGCAGATATTGTGGGATTTGACGATCTGGCGGCTGAAATCAAAAGCGGTCGATTAGATTTTGATGTAGTTATTGCGACACCAGATGCGATGCGTATTGTTGGAACATTAGGCACAGTTCTTGGGCCTCGTGGTTTGATGCCGAATCCTAAGGTTGGGACTGTGACTCCGAATGTTGAAGAAGCAGTCAAGAACGCCAAAGCTGGTCAGGTGCGTTACCGCACGGACAAGAACGGAATCATCCATGCTGTCATCGGTAAAATCGGTTTTACACCCGAAGTGTTGAAAGCAAACCTAGACGCACTTCTTAGTGATCTGAAAAAGGCGAAGCCAGCCTCAGCGAAAGGCGTCTATTTCAAGAAAGTATCTGTATCGACGACGATGGGCCCGGGAGTTCAAGTCGATCAGTCTGGATTGAACGTATAAAAAGGATTTGAGGGTTCCCGTTCGCGGGAGCTGTCAAAGACTGCAGGTGCCCTCGGGCCTAAATGGAAACAGCCTGCATAGACGGCAGCCCCCTTTACACGCTGTGTATTGAAGGCCGCCAAGAGTTTACCGAATAACCGGTAAATTGGTTCATCCTGAAAAGGAGCAAAGTGTGGCGTTAAAGCTAGATGACAAAAAGGCGATCGTCGCCGAGGTTAACGAAGCTGCTGGTAATGCTTTGTCTGCGGTAGTTGCGGATTACCGGGGTATGGACGTTGGAGCTCTTACTGAGATGCGCGAAAAAGCGCGTGGAGGAAAGATTTATCTCCGAGTTGTTCGAAATACTCTAGCTAAACGAGCCGTAGCAGGAACTGAGTTTGAGTGTCTGACTGATGCACTAGTGGGTCCATCTTTAATTGGGTTCTCACATGAAGAGCCTTCTGCAGCCGCAAAGCTGTTTAAGGACATTGCGAAAGAAAATGAGCAACTCGAAATTCGAGCTCTTGCTATCGGTGGTCAACTTCTAGACGCATCTCAAGTGGATGTTGTAGCGAAGCTGCCAACGAAGGACGAGGCAATTGCAATGCTGATGAGCGTTATGACAGCACCTGTTACTAAGTTTGTTCGTACGATGAACGAGGTACCAGGCAAGCTAGTTAGAACCGTCGCAGCAGTTGGTGAGGCTAAGAAAGCGGGTTAGACCTGTTTATATTCAATTGACATAGTTTGTAAAAGAAATTTGGAGAAATATCATGGCACTGTCTAAGGACGATATCCTGAACGCGATTGCCGAAATGAGCGTGATGGACGTTGTTGATCTTGTATCAGCAATGGAAGAGAAATTTGGCGTAACAGCGGCGGCTGCGGTCGCTGCGGCACCTGCGGCAGCAGGTGGCGGTGATGCAGGAGCTGGGGCGGCAGCAGAAAAAGATGAATTCGACGTCGTCCTTTCTGCGGCGGGTGATAAGAAGGTGAATGTTATCAAGGTAGTTCGTGGAGTTACGGGTCTCGGCCTGAAGGAAGCGAAAGATCTCGTAGATGGTGCTCCTAATACCATCAAAGAAGCCGCGTCGAAAGACGAAGCTGAGGACATTAAGAAACAGCTTGAAGAAGCGGGCGCATCTGTCGAGCTTAAGTAATGGTTTCGAGATCCGAATCTGATCGGATCTGCAAATTGGCTGGTGGTTTCGACCACCGGCCTTTTTGCGCTATGGCACGGAAAGGGTTCACACAAACGATCTGTAACGTTTGTCCGAATCCTTGAGAGGACATGAATTACAGTGCATCCGTGGTGGATGGACTTTCACACGTTGAGGAAGGCAAATGGCTTACTCGTACACAGCGAAAAAACGCATTCGGAAAGATTTTGGAACACTGCCATCGGTGATGGAAGTACCACAGCTTCTGGCAATTCAACTAGATTCATATCACGAATTTTTAACAGGTGACTCGGTTGAGAGTGGTTCTCAATCAACAGGATTAGAAGCGGCATTTCAGTCGGTCTTTCCTATACAATCGTTTTCAGGTAACGCCGAACTGCAATATGTGACTTATCGTCTTGGTGTGCCAGTATTTGATGTGAAAGAGTGCATTCTTCGTGGCGACACTTACGCAGCACCGTTACGCGTTAAAGTGCGATTGGTTCTCTTCGAAAAAGAAGGTTCGAATAAGTCAGTAAAGGACATAAAAGAAGAAGAAGTATACATGGGCGAAATTCCGCTCATGACTAAAAACGGCACATTTGTAATTAACGGCACAGAGCGTGTGATTGTGTCACAACTTCACCGATCTCCTGGGGTATTTTTCGAACATGATAAAGGCAAGACTCACAGTTCCGGAAAATTGCTCTACTCAGCCCGCATAATTCCCTATCGCGGTTCATGGTTGGATTTTGAATTCGATCCAAAGGACCAAGTGTTTGTCCGTATTGATCGACGACGCAAGCTGCCAGCATCCATTCTTCTTCGAGCTATGGAAATGTCAGATGAAGAGATTTTAGGAAATTTCTTTGAGACAACAGGATTCCGCTTCGAGAAGACCGATATTTTTATGGCTCTAACTGCTGAGCGTTTACGCGGTGAGACTCTAAGCTTCGACATCGTTGGTGCAAAAGGAAAGGTCATCGTAGAAGCAGGAAAGCGAATAACTGCGCGACATGTTCGCGAGCTTCAGAAAGTGAAGCTTGATGAATTGAAGATCGCAGACGATTATCTAGTTGGCAAGGTGCTTGCTAAGGACGTTATTAATGATACGAATGGTGAAGTGATCGCGACAGCCAACCAGCCGATATCGCTCGAAACAATCGACTCGATTCGAGATGGAGGTGTGAAACGTATTGAGTGTATTCATACCAACGACCTTGACCGTGGTCCGTACATGTCAGATACGTTGGCCGCTGATTCGACATCCAATCGAATGGAAGCCTTAGTAGAGATTTATCGCATGATGCGTCCAGGTGAGCCACCAACCAAAGAAAGCGCAGAGAACTTATTTGAAAGCTTATTTTTTTCTGCAGATCGTTACGATTTGTCATCTGTAGGTAGAATGAAGTTCAACCGTCGTGTTGGTTCACGCAAGCTCGAAAGTGGTGACAATGAGTCCGATGCAGGAACCTTAGCGAAAGACGATATCTTGGCTGTAATGAAAACACTGATTGATATTCGTAACGGCGAGGGTGTGGTTGATGATATTGATCACCTTGGTAACCGACGTGTTCGCTCTGTCGGTGAAATGGCGGAAAATCAGTTCCGTGTTGGTTTAGTACGTGTTGAGCGTGCTGTTCGTGAGCGTCTTGGACAGGCCGAAGTCGCCGATCTTGAGCCTGTTCGCGCGCGTGAGCATCAGGTTTCCGGGCTTCAAGTCGCGGTGAATCACCGGCTGGGGTTTCCTCCCGTGCAGGTAGCTCATCCCCCTGGCCACGTCCAGCGCCAGCTCGAGCGCGTGCCCCTTGGACAGCGGTACCTGGGCCTTGCGGAATAGCTGATCCAGGGAACCCGAGTGCATGAACTCGAAGATGAGCGACACCAAGCCGGTGGTGAGCTCCACCGACGTCCCGAGGAACTGCACGATGTGGGGATGGTGCAGCTGCCGCATGAGTTTCAGCTCGGTGCGGAACTCCGCCTTGGCCACCTCGTCGTGGTGCAGGTGTCTGTGCAACTGCTTCATCGCCACGATCGTGCCCCGCCACCTCGTCTTGATCACCACCCCGAAAGCACCC
>CAJWIY010000061.1 GCA_913042205.1 uncultured Gammaproteobacteria bacterium | reverse complement strand
GTTAACCACAAACTGGAGCCGGGCGAATTTGATCAGTGTCATGCATGCCGACGCCCGGTAACAGAAGCGGATAAGTTACGCTCAGCATTTGTGATGGGAGTGCAGTGTCATCACTGCGTCAATGAACACTCGGACGAGCAGAAAGAGCGTTTTCGTATGCGACAATTGCAGATAGAACTGGCGGAGGCCCGCGGCGAGCCTCACATAGGAATGGCCATGCAAGAGGTAAAAGAGCGCCAAACAATGGTGCGTAGGGCTCGCGAATTGCAAAAAAAAAAGCAGCGCGAGCGTGAGTCAGAGCAGTCTGGTGGTCCTTAGGTCGTGATAGGGTCGATCACTTGTTCAATGAATTCGAGAGAACCATTCGCGACATTTGCAGTCCACTGATCGGCCGCATCCTCGTTGGCGTTATCAGAAATGTATTTCCAACAGTGAAATTTGATGCCAAATATGTGTGCTACCTTAGCCAAGGCGTAGGCTTCCATATCGACAATATCAGTAACAAGCTCGGGTTCGGTTGTTACAAAGTGATCCCCAGTCCCCAGTGAGATACCGGGACCTCCCAGGTCAATGTGGCTGACAGCATCGAATGGCGTGTGTCCCAGTTGAAATCCAAGTGGCCGAACATCCATGTCGCGTTGCACTATACGGTTGACTCGGTTCAGTCCGAAGATTGAGGTGTTGAGTGCACCCGCTGTGCCGTAGTTAATCAAATGAGAAGGGCGATTCTGAAGAACGGCTTCCGTAGCTTTTATTGCCGCGTTGATCTTCCCAACACCTGTGTACAAGATAGACCAATCAGGCGCGAGTTGAGCTGGTAGCTCGTCCTCGACCGCGACAACGATAAGCGTATTCCTTGGGGTGATGATTTCCTCATTCATCATATATCTGCAGGCTCTTGACTGGGGATTTTAGGTTTCTGCGACCGTTAAGAAGTTCGAGTTCTATTAGAACGACAGTACCAACGACCTGAGCTCCCGAGTTGTTCAACAATTTTTCGGCTGCTGTGAGGGTTCCTCCTGTTGCCAGCAGATCATCAATTAGAGCTACTCTTTTTCCACCTAGGTCTCTGTCTTTTTGAATTGCCAGAGTCGCTTCTCCATACTCCAAGGCGTAGGATTCCTCGCGAACATCTCCTGGGAGTTTGCCCTTTTTTCGCACCATGACCACGCCAAGATCCATCATGAGGGAGACCGGTGTCGTAAATAAAAATCCTCGGGAATCTATTCCGGCTAATAGGTCAGGCTTCCATTCAGCGACAGAGTCTCGGATCAGTTCGCAAACGGTACGCAAACGATCTGGCCGCTCAATGATTGGCGAAATGTCATAAAATAAAATCCCGGACTTCGGAAAATTTGGATAGGTTTGGATCCAGTCATCAAGTTTGTTCGACATTGGCTTTCTCAGAAGTGTGGGGGTGGGTTACTGTCGTCTGCAACGTCAAGTTGTGACATTTGATCGATTAGTGGACGAACTAAATTGGCAAGTGCTTGAAGCTCTTTCGTTAGTTTTTCACGGTCGCGGTTTAGAAACACTATTTCATGATTGAGGGTATCGATCTGATCTTCCAAAAATGCAATGCGTGTCTCGAGGTCAGATAGAATCAGGTCTTGGCTCATCGTCTTGTAAAGTTCTCTGCTCGGCCATACTACTTAACTACTTTTCCATTGGAGTTTCTCATGCGCAAGCCACTAGGCCAACTGTTCTTGTCACTTGCTTTGTCAATTGTCGGCGCTCTGGTTTTGATGTTTTTATTGCCACCTTTGGGAATGGAGCCAAGTGCTGGAACAAAAATTGAGGCGGGAGTGCTGCTGACGATCGTAATATTGGTTGTTATGTATGCACAGGGCGCTTTGCAATCTGTTATTGCTAATCGTCGTTTTGAATCAGTTCCGGCTGGTCCCCGTGAAGAGGGAACCGTAAAGTGGTTCAACTCGACCAAAGGATTTGGTTTTATTACGCGCGAGGATGGTGATGATGTGTTTGTGCATTATCGCTCGATCCGAGGCCGTGATCGGTATTTGTTAAGAGAGGGAGCGGTAGTTACTTATGTGTTGGGTCGCTCAGGAAAGGGCCCTCAGGCTGAGGATGTTGACATTGCCTGAGGACTAACCGATCAGTTCTTGCAGCAGGCCTCTGTAAAGATTCTTAAGGTCAGGTAGGTCTGAGATTTTGATTTCTTCATCGATTTTGTGAATCGATCGGTTGACCGGTCCCAGTTCAACTAGCTCGCACCCGAGCTTGGCTATGAATCGTCCGTCTGAGGTACCTCCACCGGTTGATAGGTCGGCGGAGATCCCCATTTGCTGTTTGATGACTTTGTCGACGGCGGTGGTTAGTGTGCCGTGTCTGGTTAGGAATGGTTCACCGGACAAGTTCCATTCGATCGATGCATGAGATCCAAGACTATCGATCATCGCGGTCGTGGTTTCCTGAATACGCTCCGCTGATGTTGATGTTGAAAAGCGCCAGTTACATCTAAATACGGCAGAACCCGGGACCATATTAGTCGCTCCGGTACCTGACTCTATGTTCGACACTTGGAAGCTTGTCGGTGGGAAATAATCGTTAGCTTCGCCGTCCCAGTCGACCGCAACAAGGTCGGCTATCAGGTGCGTCATCGTATGAATCGGATTGTCGACCAGCTCAGGATAAGCTACATGGCCTTGTACGCCGTGGATTGTAATACAGGCATTCAATGAGCCCCGACGTCCAACCCGAACCATGTCCCCGAGGGTGTCTTTTGAACTCGGCTCGCCGACTATGCAATAATCGATTTCGGGTTTGTCTGACAAGGCCTGTCTAGCCTTCAAAATGTCAACTACGGCCACAGTACCATTGGTTGCGGGACCCTCTTCATCACTGGTCAGTAGAAAACTGATGCGGCCATTTGGGCTGTGGCTGTTTCCAAGAAACTCCTCACATGCTACGACCATTGACGCCAGCGATGATTTCATATCAGCGGCCCCCCGTCCTCGCAGGTACCCATGATCCGTCTGTGTCGGAATGAATGGATCAGAGCTCCATTGATTTAAATCACCGGTGGGTACCACATCGGTATGACCTGCGAAGCAGACCATTGGGCCGTCGCTTCCCAAGGTTGCCCAGAGATTTGAGACACCTTCTTGATCAATACGTTCGAGCCTGAATCCTAGACGTTCTAGCCGCGTACTAATAATCTCGAGACAACCAGCGTCATTGGGCGTTACAGACTCGCATCGGATTAGTTGTTCTGTGAGTTCACGAACCGGGCAGTTCATCATAGTCCTTAGTTATTCGAGTGCAGTTCGTCATTTAGTGCCACCGCAGACTTGTTGGCAAGACATTCAAGTTCACCGGTAACTGAGTTACGACGGAATAACAAATCATCTTGACCGGCGAGGTCGCGCGCTTTGACAATACCGACCATTTGACCATCTTTATCTAAAAGCTTTAGCTTTGATCCCGCAGTCAGATATAAGCCTGATTCAACTGTGCACCGGTCGCCTAGCGGTATACCGAGGCCCGCATTTGCCCCAAGGAGGCATTGCTCACCAACCGAAATAACGATGTTCCCTCCACCAGACAATGTACCCATTGTCGACGACCCGCCGCCCAAGTCTGAACCATCACCAACCACAACTCCCGCAGAGATCCGACCCTCGACCATCGAGACACCCATTGTTCCAGCATTGAAGTTGATGAACCCTTCGTGCATTACGGTCGTCCCTTCTCCGAGATGCGCGCCAAGACGGATCCTTGAAGCGTCACCGATACGCACCCCGTGTGGCACGACGTAGTCAGCCATCCGTGGAAACTTATCGACTGAGTGAACAGTTAAAACTTCACCATGGGCCCGGGCGCGTGTCTGAGCGTGCGGAAGGTCCTTGGCATCAATAGGTCCTTGGCTCGTCCACGCGACGTTAGGAAGTAGACTAAATAAGCCCTCCAGATTAGTACCATGTGGTTGAATTTTCCGCATTGAGATCATTGATAATTTGAGATACGCCTCAGGAACAGACTCAGGCTTCTCATCTGACGCTAGAACGCAAATGACTAGAGGTTGTTCAGTACCCGCAAGAGGTGTGAGTGCTTTGAGCAGTCCCTCGGCGTCTCCATCGTCGCTCTCTTCAAGGGCCTCCAAGAAATCATCTAGATCATCAGCTGTAATCTGCAGTGCGAGGTTTGAGCCTTCCCAGTCAAACACGTCAGAAATGATACTGACAAGTGCTGGGTCTGGCCGGCACAGCGCTTTCGGATAGTAAGTGTCAAGCCACTGATCTTCCGAATTTTGGTGTCCAACACCGAGTCCAAATGCAAAACATTCCATGGGGTATCCTTAACCATCTAGTAGATTGGGAATCGTGGTCCATCGATCGGGATCAAAGCCCACGGTCGTGGCTCCTGCATTGCTCATTAAGGGCCGCTTAATTAGTGTGGGCTTGTCGACGATCGCTTGGATCCGGGTATTGCCTGTAAAGTTATCTTTTATCCGCTCTGGCAGCTGTCTGTAACTTGGGCCGCGAGTGTTAACCAAGGTATCTCCTACATCTCTGAGCCATCGTTCTACGACATCGGCTGACGGAGGTTGTTTCTTAAAATCAACAAAGTCATAGGCGATGCCATTCGCGTCTAGCCATTGAAATGTCTTCTTCATGGAATCGCAGTTTTTAATACCGTATACCGTTAGCGTCATCTGTTACCTAGTTATATATGAATTGACCCGCCGTAAAGCTTCCTTACACGTTTCAGGTTCCGCGACTAAAGCCATTCGAACAAACCCAGCCCCTGGGTTGAAACCATCTACCTCTCGGCCTAAATACTGGCCTGGAAGAACAGTCACACCAGTCGCTTCAAATAATTCTCTGCTAAAGGTATCACAGGCGCTAGGCGTCTTGGCCCAGAGATAAAAACCAGCTCCTGGATCACGGGTGTCCATCCGGCCTTCTAAGATCTCAGCTGCAGAAACAAACTTGTCTGCGTAGAGAGCACGGTTGTTGATCACATGCTGCTCATCAGACCAAGCCAATTCGGAGGCTTTTTGGACTGCAAGCGACATCGAGCAACCATGGTATGTCCTATATTTCAAAAATGGCTCTATGAACTTTGAATCGCCCGCCACGAAGCCGCTTCGCAGGCCCGGTAAGTTTGACCGCTTTGATAAACTATGAAACACGATACATTTCGAATAATCTGTATTTCCAGCTTTGGCGCAGACCTCGAGAAGGCCGGGCGGTGGCAAATCTCTGTAGATTTCTGAATAACATTCATCCGATGCCAACCAGAAATCAAACTCATTTGCTTTCAGGATAAGGAATTCTAGCGTTTCTTGGCTGATCACCGTTCCAGTTGGGTTACCCGGGGTACAGATGAAGCAGAATTGACAATCTTTCCACACCGAGTCAGGAACAGCCAAATAATCGGGCTGTCCGGACGGGAGAATTTGGAGGTAGTGGGGAGCTAATCCTGCCAATAAGGCGGCACCTTCGTAAATCTGATAAAACGGATTTGGCATCACGACGGCAGCGCCCGTGGCCTTATTGGCTGCGGCCTGCAAAGAGGCGAAGATAGCTTCGCGCGTTCCATTCACCGGAATCACCTGTGTTTCAGGATTTATGGGTGCGTGTTCCAATGAAAATCGCTTATTGACCCATCCAGCAATGGACTGGCGAAGCGCCTCTGATCCATTGGTGGTCGGATACTTTGATATCAAGCCCATGTTTTCTGTGAGGGTGTCGATAACAAATGAGGGAGGATTGTGTTGCGGTTCTCCGATTGAAAGAGGGATGGGCGTTAACCCAGCAGGCGGTCGTGCACCCTCCAGCAGTGCCGCTAATTGCTCGAACGGGTAAGGGTTTAACCTCTGGAGGTCAGGATTAAGCATGTGACATCGCTCCGCTTAGGGCGTTTAGCTCATGCTCAAGCCGCTCTTTTAGACGACAAATAAAAACCTCATCGAAGTGATTGTTGCCGCAGCTATCGGTAACATAAAAAACGTCTTCAACGCGTTCGCCCAGAGTCGCAATTTTAGCAGTCGATAAATCGAGTTCGAATTCAGCGAATACCCGGCCCACTGTCGTTAATAGATTCGCGCGATCTGGTGCAATTAATTCAATCAAAGTACGCTTCCCCTCTAAATCGGGACGGATTGAGACAGTGGCCGGTAGGTTGAAGTACTTTTGCGTTCTTGACGTTCTTCGCCTACCGGCTCGTTCCTTGTAATTTCCAAGAGCAGCCTGCTCCAAGCCTCTGAGGAGTGTCTCCTGATCTTGGCTATTAGTGACGGGTTCACAAGTCGCTTCATTTTGCACAATAAAGATATCAATGGATCGGCCCGCGTCACTGGTATGCAGTTTCGCATCAAGCACGGAAAGTCCTAGATCAGAAAAGCAAGCGGTCAGATCAGCAAAAAGATGGGCACGATTAGGTGTAGAGATCAAGACCTGTGTCGAACCCAAATCGGCTGTGGTTTGGTTAGACCCCATCGCGATCACGGTCTCATCAACTTTCGCACTAATCAATGTTTCAAGGTGCCATGCCAACTCATCGGGCGAGTGGCTGACGAAGTATTCCTGTGACCACTGCCTCCAAAAGGCACGCGCGTTTGAGCGAATTGATGGTCGGACGAGTTCCAGCGCATCGGTCTTTGTTTCCTCGATGTATATTCTACGACCGGGAAGCGATTCGAGACCGCGGGTGAGAAAATCTGTTGTTCCGAAATAAAGTTGGCGAAGCAATGTGGCTCTCCAACTAGTCCATAGTTCTGGATTAGTTGCAGTAATATCAGCCACGGTCAAACAAAACAGGTAGTCGAGACGACGCTGATCACCAACTACTTCAGCGAATGCTTTCAGTTCGTCTGGGTCAGAAATATCCTTTCGTTGAGCGGTCATGGACATCAAAAGGTGGTTTTTGACCAGCCAACTTACCAATCGGGCATCGTATTCTGGTAGCCGATGGCATTTACAGAAGTTATACGCGTCTATGGCACCGAGTTCCGAGTGATCGCCACCTCGTCCTTTTGCGATGTCATGGAATAAGGCCGCGAGATACAGTAAATCGATCTTGGGTAATCTTTGGGTAAGTTGGGTTACAACCGGATAGTCACTCTCAACAGTTCCGGTGTAGAACCGAGTGATGTTTCGGATCAACTGTAACGTGTGCGCATCGACCGTGTAGATATGGAAAAGATCGTGCTGCATCAGCCCCATGATAGGTCCGAATTCAGGGATGTATCGACTTAAAATACCGTAGAAGCGCATACGTCGAAGAATTTCCGGTAGTTTTTCCGGGTAGCGCAAGAGTTCCATGAAGTAACTGATATTCACGAGATCCGTTCTGAATGTGGCGTCGATCAGGTGTCTAGCTGTATACATCTGGCGCGTAGTCGACGCGCGAAAGCCTTTGAGCTCAGGATTCTGCGCGAGCAGTACAAAGGCTTCCAACAGTGCAGACGGATGTCGTTCGAACCCATGGGCGTGAACAAGTTCAAGATGGTTGTTCCTTGCCTGCCAACGGCCATTGATCGGTGTGACGGTCGCTTCAGAAGGGTCTTTGATGACGGTTTCCTCAAAGTTCTGAAGTAGCATATCGTTGAACTCACCTATGCGAAGGGTCATGCGATAAACTTGCCGCATAAATGCCTCTATCCGCTTTTTCGTATCGGTCTCTTTAAATCCCATCATGTCAGCAACGATTGCTTGTAAATCAAACAACAACCTGTTCTGTGACCGACCGGCTACGATATGCAGTGCAAAGCGCGCACGCTTTAGGAATTGTTCTGCTTCATGAAGTAATTGGAACTCGTTTTGGGTCAGCAACCCCTCATCAACCAACGTTATGAGTCGGGTCGTACGAAAATGTTTTCGGATCACCCAGATAATTGTGTGAAGATCGCGTAGGCCACCAGGCGCGTTTTTTATATCGGGCTCGAGCCGGTTGTCAGAATCATCGTGCTTTGCGTAGCGCTCACGCTGCTCGGCTACTTTTGCTCTATAAAATGCCTCGGTATTCCAGCTTGAGTCGTCAAAAGCGAGTGTCTCCAGCTCCTCTAACATCTCCCCTTTCGCGGCGATGGGGCGACATTCGATCAAACTGGTGGCTATGGTGATGTCACGACTTGCTAGTGCTTTGCAGTCGTTAAATGATCGGACGGCGTTACCTATGTCAAGGTTAAGATCCCAGAGCCTGGTGGTAAAAGCTGTCAGAGCCTCTGATGCGGCATCGATCTCTGGTTGTTCACCAAGGATTAAGATATCGATGTCTGAGTAGGGATGCAGTTCGCCACGACCGTAACCACCAACCGCGAATAGCCCTAGTGGTTTATCGTTCAAGCCTGTTTCAATCCACAACGCACAGAGCGCCCGATCCGTCACCATCGCTCGAGCACCAAGAAGGTAGTCGACAAGTATGCCATCGGCAAATGCATTCGTGAGCAATTGCTGCTGAGATCCGAGATAGTCTCGAAGTCCCTTTGGGTTAGAGCTACTTGGTCTCCCTAGTTGGTTCGATAGTGGTCCGGTAATCAGAGTCATTAACTGGCCCGAGGGAAGGATTCGTCACCTTCACGGTATGTCAGAATTTCGTAGCCAGTGGCTGTGACGAGTATTGTGTGCTCCCATTGCGCCGATAACTTTCGATCCTTGGTGACAGCAGTCCAGCCGTCTGCCAGTACACGGGTATAGCGCTTGCCCTGGTTAATCATTGGTTCGATGGTGAAGGTGATTCCCTCTTTCAGCGCGATGCCCGATTTTGGTCGTCCGTAATGGAGCACTTGTGGATCCTCGTGGAAAACTTTTCCGATGCCATGCCCGCAGAACTCCTCGACAACTGAGAAAAAGTGCTTCTCAGCATGCGTCTGAATAGCAAAACCAATGTCACCAAGACGAACGCCAGGTTTTACAAGCCCGATTCCTTCATACATGCATTCTTGGGTAATTCGGATCAATCGATCTGCAAATGGTTTGACATCCCCAACTTTGAACATCTTACTAGTATCGCCGTGGTAACCGTCTTTGATCACGGTGACATCTATATTGATGATGTCGCCACGCTTCAATTGCTTATCATCGTCAGGAATCCCATGACATACAACGTGGTTGACGCTAGTGCAGATCGATTTTGGGAAGCCTCGATAATTAAGCGGCGCAGGAATCGCGTGTTGAACATTTAAAATATAATTGTGACAAATGCGGTCCAACTCACCTGTAGTAATACCTGGCTTTACGTGTTCTTCGATCATCAACAGGCATTCAGCGGCGAGCTTGCCAGCAACGCGCATTCCTTCAATATCGGCGGGGGTTTGGATACTGTGAGTCACTGCGATTCCTCAAGATACTCACGTAGTATGCCAGATGTGGCATTCTCGTATAAAGTTGTTATACTTTGCGCCGCAAAAAATCACGTTAGTGTTGCTGAACTGCCGTTGGGGTGCCTCACAAAAGGTAACGGTACAGACGCTAGCGTACTAGACACAACCCCTCACAAGGAAACATCGCATGGCAAACGTCAGTATGCGTGACCTGCTAAAAGCAGGGGCACATTTTGGTCACCAGACACGTTACTGGAATCCAAAAATGGCACCATTTATTTTTGGTGCACGAAATAAAATACACATCATTGATCTCGAGTTGACAGTTCCCGCGCTGGATAAAGCGGTATCGATAGTTCGCGGAATGTCTCAAAACAAAAACAAGGTTTTGTTTGTCGGAACGAAGAGAGCTGCCGCCAAGATTATCAAGGATCAGGCAGAACGTTCAGGTCAGCCTTATGTCAACCACCGCTGGTTGGGCGGTATGCTGACAAACTGGAAAACGATTCGTCAGTCGATCAAGCGTTTAAGAGAACTCGAAGCGAAGATGGGCGACGGCACACTCGAGAAGATTTCGAAGAAAGAAGCACTCGACCTATCACGCCAGCTTGAGAAGCTGGATCGTTCGATTGGTGGTATCAAAGACATGGGTGGTCTTCCAGATGCGGTTTTCGTTGTCGACGTTAACCATGAGAAAATTGCGATTCAGGAGGCGAACAAACTCGGAATTCCTGTAATTGGTATTGTCGACACGAACTCGGATCCAGACGGTGTTGATATTGTGATTCCAGGAAATGACGACGCAATCCGAGCAATTGAGTTGTATTCATGTGCAATCGCTGATGCTTGTATTGAAGGCGCTG
>CAJWIY010000060.1 GCA_913042205.1 uncultured Gammaproteobacteria bacterium | reverse complement strand
TTACGGAGTCCGAGCTTTCGCATATTGATCAGTATTCACAGGAATTTGGTCTCAACTTGTGGGCAGAATCACCGAGTAGAACGCAGCAAGACGTGCCCTGAGGATTTTTAATCAAAAATAAATGGCTTGAAAAGGCCGGTTAAGCTAACGATCACCAAGGCGATCCCTAGAACACGATAAAACGCGGGTGTTTCTTGTTTAACCAAATAACTGTGCATTCGATCACCTAGTATATGGCCAACAAAAGCGCAGGGGAGTAGCCATGCGTGATGAATCAGTTGAAGATCGACACCAACGATCACAAAGGAGATCAACTTAATCGATGTCAGGATCCACCACATAACAAATAGCGTATTTCGTAATTCATGCTTCGCTACCCGAGCGGCAACGACAGGAATGATTAATGGCGCACCGGTCAACGATGTGCCGGACACATAGGCGCCGAGCCCCAGAAATCCGTACTCTTGGTATTTAGTTTTGATTTCTATCGGTCGCTTAACGATGTATCCAATCGCGTAGGCAAGAACAATCAATAAGATAATCGAACTCATAATGACTGGCGGCAGTGTTAAAAGACCAATGATTCCTGCCATTTTCGGGATAATCATGATTCCTAAGCAACGTTTTAAATAGTCCCAGTTTATTGTTCCTACTTGGTTGGCCGTTCTGCCTCGCATGCTCTGAATCATTATGAGAGTCGAGAAGAAAATGAGATGCATCGCGATCAGTGGTAAGAAAACTAATGGATCGTTGATGATCAGTAGCAAGAATGGAAGCGCAAGCACAGCGCCCCCGAAACCCAGCCCACTTCGAACGAACCCGCTCCAGACAAAAATCAGCCCAATTGCGGCGTACTGATACCAGGCAAGATGTTCCACTAATTATGCTTGAGTGAGCACGTAGCGAACTAAAGTAACGACCTGTTCTGTAGTTTTACACCAAGCATAAGCAGCTTGATCAACCTCTTTGAGCGGATGCACGATATCGTCGTCGTGCAATGTGATGTAGGGAATTCCTTTCGCAGCACAATAACCAGCATCGAAAGCGGCGTTCCATTGTTTGTACTGCGCACCAAACCGAACCACCACTAAGTCAGCGCGGTCAATGTCATGGCGAGTACGAATCGCGTTGACGCCGCTGGACTGTTGGTCTCTCCAAAAACCCGGCTCGACTGACCCGAGAAAATCACCCGCCGCATCAGAAGCCGGATGATCTGTCACCGGGGCAGTGAAGCGAATATCAAGATCAGCGGTCGCTTCGACAATATCCTGCCTCCAAGAGCTGTGGATCTCTCCAGATAAATACACGGTATATGTCACGTTTTAGGGCTCCTTTTCACATCCCAAGGACGGGGGTCCGGTGGCACTATTTCGAGCGTTTTTAGAGATTTGATAGGGATTCCCTCGCGCGTCTAGTTTGTTTACACACTCCCACTTATCAATCTTAATGAGGGCGCCTTTTCCAGCATCAATGGTTTGTTTTGAACCGGCAGCCGGTGTGTTAGAAACTATAACCCCGTATACCAATAGCCCTGCGCCGAACACGATGACGGCAGAAATAGAACCCATTATCCAACGAAACTCAAATCCCATAATCCATCCTAAGCTCTTATGAATATTTATATCGGTCGCTTGCCCTGCTTCTTAAAAGTCAAGGGTTTATGGATAAGCGCTAATTTGTGGTCCGCCCAAGGGTTCTGACGAACCTTACCCTTGCAAAGACCACTCCTTTCCCAAACCCATGATTATATACGTCAGAGAGACATATTAACTGAGTGTAACTAATGTACCGTTTGACTGTACCGATTTATTTGGCTTCATCAATTCTATATGTGCACTCTAATATGCAAGAAAATGGTAACCGTTTTGCGATTGATCGGACCGAGGTCTCAATTGCCGCATTCGCACTATTTGCGGAAGGTAGAGATTTCGTTAATCAAGCCGAGCGAGACGGTGGGGGTAGGGTATATGCTTTTGGTTACGAACGGAGGCTGAGTGGAAAGAAGCCGCCTACACCGAACAGCGACGTAATCCACCCAGCGATTTTGTTAAAGATCAGGACGATCCATATCCGACAGGTAACTCGCCGTTAGGCGCAAACTGTCTTACGGTTTGCGGGTATACACCATCGTCTAGTTCCAGTCATCTTCTAGACCGAGGTATTGGTCCATCGCTTGTCGGATCGACGAGGCGCGGTGTTAACAGGCTTTACGACATGGGTGCCAATGTTTGCGAGTGGGTTGATTCAGGATCCGGTGGTTTCAAGGTAACGGCAGGTCACAGTTGGTGGTATGGAAAAGAGCCCATGCATCGAACTCACCGTGCATTAAAACCCTCAAAGACAGCGGTTAGTTATATCGGCTTTCGTTGCGCGAAGAATATTTAATTAAAGCGCGAGGCTTGGATCCTGTTTGACGCATTTCATGGCAACTTCTGTTCGGATCGACGCGATGTCTGGGATACGGCTCAATTCATGTGTTAAAAAATATTCGAGGTCAGACGTATTTTTTAGGAGTACCCGCAAAACATAATCGTAATCTCCCGTCATCCGAAAGCAGTCCTGTACTTTCGCATTCATCTTTACAGCGCCTTCCAAATAGGACAGTGTTTCTCGGATCTGGTTGGACAAACGGATGTAAATGAACACGTGAAAATTAAATTCCAATCTATCAGCATTGAGTTTCGCGTGAATGCCCCGAATAATTTTTTGAGTTTTGAGATTTTTGACACGCGTAAGGCATGCTGAGGGAGACAACTCGACCTTCTTCGCAAGGTCGGCGTTTGTGATATCTGCATCATTTTGAAGAACTTTTAAAATGGCTTTATCTTTATCCGAAATCGAGTAATTCAATATAATATGATCCATTTTGTATTTATTGGTAAATAATATTCTGTTTTTATAAAATTATACAGTATTTTGATTTTTTTAATTCATATGCTATGTGATCTCTGCGGACGTAAAACTTTATTGACCCGACACCATCTAATCCCGAAACGGACCCATCGGATGGAGGCTATCCGGTCGAAGTTTGACAAGCAGGAAAGACATAGCAGAATCGCCAATTTGTGTAAGCCATGTCATCGACACATACATCGCACTTTTGGAGAACGTGAATTAGCGATTCAATTTAATACAATCGATTCACTAATGGGGCACCCTAAAATTAAGACTTTCGTTGACTGGATAAAGGACAAGCCTGATGATTTCCATCCTCGTTTATCTCGCCGGAAGAACAGATGACTACCCAGCCTGACGATTACATATCGACTCGTGAACATGTTCGCGCTTATCTTGATCGGGCACTTCTGGATGCAGAGACAAGGTCTGGAAGCGAATCAGGGCTATACGATGCGGTTAAGCAGAAACTGATGGAATCTGATACCCACTTGGTGGCTCACTACTACGTAGATCCTCAGATTCAGCAGCTTGCTGAAGAGACTAATGGCCTTGTCGCGGATTCACTCGAAATGGCAAGATTCGGAGCCCGTACTGACGCAAGAAGACTCATTGTGGCAGGCGTTTCCTTTATGGGAGAGACTGCCAAGATTCTGAGTCCGACTAAGCGGGTTTTCATGCCCACCTTAGAGGCGACATGCAGTCTTGACGTGGGCTGTCCTGAAAATGAATTTAAATCTTTTTGTGACTCGCATCCTGATCGTGAGGTCATCGTATATGCCAACACCTCGGCCGCAGTAAAAGCTCGTGCAGACTGGGTAGTGACCTCTTCAATCGCAGTCGAGGTAATCTCAGCGCTTGCCATGGAAGGAAAGAAATTTATCTGGGCGCCGGATCGTTACTTAGGTCGTTATATTCAGAAACAAACGGGCGCAGATATGTTGATCTGGGATTCTGCGTGTGTCGTACACGAAGAATTTCGTTTGTATGATCTCGACGCATTGCAATTGGCCTATCCGGATGCGGGTTTGTTGGTGCATCCAGAATCACCTGAAGAGATGATTGACCGGGCAGACGCTGTCGGCTCTACCACTCAACTAATCAATGCCGCGGCGCGGCTACAAAATCCTAGTTTCATAGTAGCCACGGATAAAGGTATCTTTTACAAAATGCAACAGCAGGTCCCCGAGAAGCTTCTGATTGCGGCTCCAACGCGGGGCGCAGGTGGGACCTGCCAAAGTTGCGCGCATTGTCCGTGGATGGCGATGAATAGGTTGTCAGGAATTGAACGCTTACTTGACGATTGGCCAGAGTCATGCGAGGTATTAGTCGATGAAAAATTGGCCGATCAAGCGATGAAACCACTCACTCGTATGCTTGAATTTAAAGTGCCCTACTCTGGTTAATGGCTTGGTCCAACAGGTCTAGTGGACGCTGATCCAACGTGGATGGCCAAGACGCTCTCGCACGTTTCAGTTGAGTTGATGCGGCTTCGAATTTTCCATGCAGTAACGCATCCCAACCACGAGCCTCGAACATGAAATGCTCTTGCTTGAACGCTTGAGCAAAACGACCAAGAGCTCTCCAAAGGTCCAATCGTTCTGGGCGTTGAATCATACGTTCTCGAATTGCGCGAGGCAAAATAGGCCTCGACTGGGCGATCGCGAGATCAACGCGGGCGATATCTGGTTGCAGCCAGGATGGAAAAAAAAGAGCGACAGTACTTATAGCGGACTCAGTGCGTTTAAAATCTCCGGTCTTCAAGGTGAGAGCAATCTCAATATCGAAACCGCTGAATGTTTTCTTATAATGCGTTGGCAACCCATCAAATAGCTTGAGCGCTTTGCTGAAATTACCGGTACGGTAGTGCCTAAGCATCGAATGGATACTAGTACATGACAAATTTGATGGTCCATTGATAGGTGGTTCCAACCCCTCGATCTGCAAACAACGGAAAAATTGGAAATCTGGGTCTGATAGTACGGGTGAGCCCTCCTTAAAATCTTTAACCTGAGATAAACGTGCATCGAGATCAGATTGACGTTCGATTCCGAGGGGGTGGGTACTAAGAAATGCTAGTTTTTTACTAGACTGCGATTGTTTTTCTGCAAGTATTTTTAATACCGCCGACATGGATTCTGGCCGATAGCCGGCCCGTCCGAGCGCGGCTAAACCAATCCGATCCGCTTCCCTCTCGTAGTCGCGAGAATACGAGAGCGCCGACGCAGCGTTGGCAGCTTGTCCTCCCATAATCAAAGAATGTGCCGCTTGCCCTTGACCAGTTGCTATCGCAGCAACAATCCCGGCAAATGTTGCAAGTGTGCCGGTCGAAATCCGTTCTGAGTTCCTGAGACTTCTATAGTGATGACGTTGCGAAAGGTGGGCGAGTTCATGAGCCAAAATAGCCATCACCTCAGATTCAGAATCAAGGTCTAGATAGATACCTCGATTAACGCCGATGATCCCACCCGGTGCGGCGAAAGCGTTAAAATTAATGCCGTTTAAACACAGGGCTGTGATTGGCATCGATCCCAGATCAAACTGATTTTTGAGCCGTATCAACCAGGTTTCGAGTAAATCAATACAGAAAGGGTCTACTCGTTCGTACAACCGTTCGCGAGTGTTTTTCAGCCAGGCTTGACCGAAGGCGATTTCCCCATCCCGCGTCGCAAGGTCCTCTGCTGAAATTGCATAAGCACGAGTCCCAAAAATGGAACACAATACTATCCAGATCAAAAGAAGGTTTCGCATTAAATGACCTACCTTTAATATATTCTCAACATTATATGCGAGGGGTTATGCGAACACTCGACTGTACCGACTTGAAATGCCCACTTCCGCTTTTGAAGCTAAAGTTGTTTATCAACGAAAATGGTGAGGCGTCTCCAATCAAGCTGATCACTACAGATCAAATCTCTACCCGCGATATCCCAGCATTTTGTGAGAAAGCGGGCTATCAGTTACGGTCTGTCTCCGACGGTCCACCCTATGAATTTATCATTGAATTAGTCAAAACCTAAGACTGCTGTTTCAGAGTGTCGAGCACTTCTAAGGCATGCCCCGGCACTTTAACTTTTCTCCATTCTGCGACCAGCGTCCCCTTCGGATCGATTAGAAAAGTCGAACGCTCTACGCCACGAACCTGCTTGCCATACATGTTTTTCATTTTCATTACGTCAAATAAAGAGCACAGAGTCTCATCGGGATCGGAAATTAGTTCGAAAGGCATGTCATACCTTGCTTTGAAGTTTTCGTGGCTCTTCACTGAATCTCTGGATACGCCAAAGATCTGACAATTTCGAGCCACAAATTCATCGTGCAACCCAGAAAAGTCACGGCTCTCTGTAGTGCAGCCCGAGGTGTTATCTTTCGGATAAAAATATAGAACGGTGAACACTCCGGTTAGTGAATCCGACGACACCGCCTTGCCAGACGTAGCGGGCTGTTTAGCGAATGCCGGGATTTTTGTTTGCAATGAAATACTCATAGGCGCTCCGATTTGCCATACAAGGTCAAGAGTGGCGCTTTTTTTCTGGTTTGCAACCTTGCCGGAAGTTTCCCTCGGTCTGTAACATAAGGGCGTTTTTCTTAGCGAGGTCTTATCGACATGATCCGAGGCAGTATCGTAGCGTTAGTTACACCGTTTAATGCGTCAGGCGCGGTTGATTACGAAGCGCTCAGACGATTGGTTGAGTTTCATGTGTCTGAGGGCACCCACGGCATAGTTGCCGTTGGGACAACTGGAGAGTCGGCAACGTTGTCTCATTCCGAAGACAGGGACGTCATTAGGGCGACTGTTGATTTCGTAGCGGGGCGCATCCCTGTCATTGCAGGGGCTGGATCAAACGCTACCGCAGAGGCCTGCCAATTGACGGAGGCCGCCACGCTAGCAGGTGCTGACGCGATCCTATCAGTTGCTCCTTACTACAACAAACCACCTCAAGCCGGTTTGCTGGCTCATTTCAGAGCCGTGGCCAAGAGCACTGATTTGCCTGTCATATTGTACAATGTACCCGGGAGGACCGTGACTGATATATTTGATGATACGACTCTTGAGCTTGCTGAGGTGTCGAATATTTCAGGCATCAAAGATGCGACTGGTGATTTAGACCGCGCTAAACATCTTTTGGAGCATCGTCCTGAAGGTTTCGCTGTGTATTCTGGCGATGATCCGACAGCTATGGAATTATGTTTGATGGGCGGAGATGGAGATATTTCCGTTACGGCTAACGTCGCGCCACGGCTGATGGCGTCGATGATTGAATTCGCATTGGCTGGAAATTTTAGGGAAGCGGAGGCTACAAATAATCTACTGCGTGGTCTACATTCAGAACTATTTGTCGAACCAAATCCAATACCTAGTAAGTGGGCACTCTCTGAGATGGGGATTATGGGCTCAGACTGTAGATTACCGCTCGTTCCTTTGACCGACGCGGGAAAAAACGCTGTGCGAGAGGCATGTGGGTTGGCCGGTATTCATCTGTGAAAAGTCACTATATTGTCATGTTGCTGGCTTTTATAGTTGGGTGCTCTGGGCAAAACCAGCAGGCTGCAATTCGTGATAGACAACTCGACTATCAGGCGGCTTACGTTGAACCGAAGCTGAAGGTTCCTGAGGAGCTGTCCAGTGAACGTGTGAATGAATCTTTGCGTATCCCTGGAGTCAACGAGCCTACTGCCGGTTTATACGGCGGATCCTTTGAGGCTCCGAGAGCAGATGATTTTCTGCGAGCTCAAACGTTGAGTGTGATTCGGCGCCATCGGATAGGCGAAATGCGGTGGCTGTCCATCCCCGAGGATCCATCGGCGGTGTGGCCTGAACTTGAAAGATTTGTTTCTGAAAATAAACTGACAGTTTTTTATTCACGAGTGGAAAAGGGGACGCAAGTACTCGAATCCAATCCATTTCGGGGAACAGATGCTTATTCGGGTAGCCGCATAATTCGACACTTTTCACCAGATTTGGGCTCAATAGTCTTACGATTTTCTCTAGAGTCTGGATTACGAAATAGTACGAGTGAGGTTCGTGTAGATATCCCAGCGGGACGAGTTGATAGCTTTTACACCGATCGGATTCTTAGCGAATTCAAATCTTATCTTGAGCAACGAGAGAACAGAGGAAGAACGGTGTCGCGAGCACTCTCACTTGTAGGGGTGGGAAATCGTATCGACCTGCGTCACATTGATGGCTTGGATGAGTTGGTTATACAGGCTCAAATTCCACGAGTCTTCGGAGTGACTGTCGAGGCAGTGAAAGATATTGGAGCCACAATAGATGGTGGCGATATTGACCAAGGGCTTCTTAATATCCGTTATGTGCGAAAGGCTACAGAGCAACGATTGGGGGCTATGAGTGCGTTAAATAGGGCCATCGCTACCACGATGGAGGATCCTGTTGGTAGCTATCAGATCGTAATGAACGAGAATACGGATGGTTTGGTGCTCAAGGTTGTTCCAACCGGATCAGGAGCATCTATCGGTGGTGCAAACGAGCTCATTCGAGAGTTCCGGGATCGTCTTTACTAGTGCGTTTCGCATCGCTTGGTAGTGGTAGCAAAGGAAATTGTTCCGTTGTAGCTTCCGACTCAACCTCCATAATGGTGGATTGCGGATTTAGTTATAAAGATGTGATCGCGCGCTTGGAGCGGTTGGATCTCGAACCAGATGCTCTGGCTGCGATAATAGTTACGCACGAGCATAGCGATCATGTAAGCGGTGTAGAGGCGCTCTCAACTCGACACGCTATTCCTGTTTATGCATCACGCGGCACATGGATTGAGATCGATGCTAATAAGTATAAATTTATCAACCTTATCGATGGGCTGTTCTCTATCGGAGATATAAGTGTTACGCCAATACCAGTGCCGCACGATGCGCGAGAGCCGCTCCAATTTGTTTTTGGTTGTTCCGGAAAGCGATTAGGTATACTCAGCGACTTAGGTAGTATATCCGCCCGTGTTTTGAAAGCGTTTACGGAACTAGACGCGGTATCTGTAGAATTCAATCACGATATTTCTTTACTGCAACGAGGCCCATACCCCTCTTATTTGAAAACTCGCATCTCAGGAGATTTTGGCCATCTGAATAACGATCAGGCTGCGAAACTGATCGAGCTTATTGCGAGCGATCGGTTACACACGGTCGTGGCTTGCCACATCAGTGAAACAAATAATGATGTTGCTCTGGTCAACAGCGCTTTGGAGAGCGTTTTAAAAAATCGTGAGATTGAGTATCGAGTCGCGTCGCAGTCGGATGGATTTAATTGGATAAGTGTAGAGAGAAGATGAACGCGTTGGAGTTGTTGTATCAAGGAAAGGCCAAGTCGGCGTATCTTACAGACGATCAGGATCTGTTAGTTTTAAAGTTTCGAGATGATACCTCAGCTTTTGATGGTGAAATAATCGAGCAACTCTCAGAAAAGGGCGCTGTAAATAACCAATTCAACGCATTTATTATGAGTAAGTTGTCGGAGAATGGTGTCCCTACGCACTATGTAGAACGGCTTAGTGCAACCGATGTGCTAGTCAAACGACTCGATATGATCCCGGTCGAGTGTGTAGTGCGTAACCGGGCGGCCGGTTCAATAGTTCGTCGTCTCGGCGTTGAGGAAGGCATGGTTTTCGATCCCCCTCTGTTTGAACTATTCCACAAAAATGATTCTTTACATGATCCAATGGTAACAGAGCATCATGTCGAAGCATTTGGCTGGGCGACTCGTCGTGAAATGTCACGCATGCATGAATTGACACTCGAAGCGAATACGATTTTAAAGGATATGTTCGATAAAGCGGGTCTTCAACTTGTCGATTTTAAGCTTGAATTTGGTCGTTTTCATGGGGAAATTGTTCTCGGTGACGAGTTTAGTCCAGATGGCTGTCGTCTCTGGGACAAGCTAACCGGAGAGAAAAAAGACAAAGATCGTTTCAGGCAAAATCTCGGTGGAGTTCTTGAGGCCTATCGTGAGGTAGCTGTCCGTCTGGGTATCGTGCTTGATAATTAATATTGAGTGTCTAGATTCACTTTTGGCTGTCGCTTTCGTCTAGGGGTTCATTGCTAGATAAACTATCCGATCATCTTGTAAATTTTGTGTCAACATAGTGGTTGGCAGTTTCCGATACATCGGTCAATCGTCTTGATTTGCCGTCTAGAGGGGAATCGAACTTGCATCCAAGTCATTGTTAGCCTGACAATAGGTCTCCCGGAAGGACGGGTATCGATGGTGACTCTTGTCGGTCCCCTCGCAATTGAACATATGTGAACCCCGTCAGGCCCGGAAGGGAGCAGCGGCAGCAGGTGTTTGATGTGCCGGGGTGTGGCTGGCAGGAGTTGCTTCCAA
>CAJWIY010000059.1 GCA_913042205.1 uncultured Gammaproteobacteria bacterium | reverse complement strand
AAGCAATTGGAAGTTCTCTACCTTTAGATACGGGTAATACTGACCACGAAGAACACGCCGCTTTGCCAGAGGATCAACTGATGGCCATCCGAGAAATTGCCATGAATGTGGCTGGACTTCGAGATGTTCATCAAATAAGAACTCGAACCATGGCTGGAAAGATCTTGGTTGACCTTCATCTGCAGGTCGATCCTCGAGTATCCGTTTCAGAAGGGCATGAGATTGGCTGTTGGGTGGCATCGAGCATTCGGAATAAGTTTCCCGATGTGTCGGATATCACCTTCCATATTGATCCTGAAGACGATGCCGACATCGATCGACAGACACTGACTACGTTAAGACCTTTGAGAAGCGAAGTTAGGCATGCGCTGGAGCAAGACTGGGACGGATTATGCGATATTCAGGAGCTTCGGCTACATTATCTTCGAGGTAAGATCGATATCGAGGTGCTGACGTCAACTCCTGTTACAGTAGCAGAGCTGAGATCAGCGTCTCAGCGACCGTGGGTGGGCCAAATCTCAATACTTAAATCAACCCCGAAGTAAAAAAATGCATGACTCTATTACAACAAGTAATATTGGAATCGAGTTAGACGATTTGAGAGCATTGTTCAAATGAAAATTTGGGTGCTAGCGATTTGTAGTGTGATGGCTTCTTTTTTAGGAGTTCAATCAAACGCTAATCGAGAACGTGATTTTGAACATGGCCGATTTTCAGTCTTTGTCGTGGCCGGTCTGCTGATGACATTAATATTTTTATTGAGCGTTTACGGGCTTGTCCAACTGGCCATGATGTATGTACAATAGGGATTACGTTTAGGACCTAGAGAGCAAGGATTGCTCGACGCGAAAAAGCAAGTTTTTTGGAGTAGGTTCGAAATGCCGCCATCAAAAAAATTATAAATTCCACAAGACTTACTTTAGGTGTCATAGATCGCCGTTTTTACAAATATGTAGGAGGGACGCGAATGACCAAAGCTATTACTTTGGCTATATCGCTCATTGCTGCGCCTGCTTCGGCAGACTGGCAGATAAATATGAATCAAGGCGTGACAGCATTGTCTCGCGAGATCTTCGATCTACACATGCTGATCTTCTGGATTTGCGTAGTGATCGGCGTTGCCGTCTTCGGTGTGATGTTCTACTCAATTTTTAAGTTTAGAAAATCAAAAGGAGCCGTCGCCGAACACTGGCACGAAAACACAACAGTCGAGGTCGTGTGGACCGTGATTCCGTCGATCATACTAATAGCCATGGCAATCCCGGCAACCGCGACCCTCATGGACATGTATGACACGTCGGAAGCGGATGTAGAGATTCAGGTTACCGGTCATCAGTGGAAGTGGCGGTACCAATATCTTGACGAAGATATCGACTTTTTCTCGAATCTCGCAACATCTCGCCAAGAGATCACCAATGAGGCAGCGAAAAATCCAAACTATCTTCTAGAAGTCGATAACCCTCTCGTGATACCAGCAAATAAGAAAGTGCGCTTTTTGATTACCGCCAACGACGTGATCCACTCGTGGTGGGTCCCACATTTTGCAGTTAAGAAAGATGCCATCCCTGGATTCATTAACGAGTCCTGGGTCAAGGTTGAAGAGCCCGGTGTGTATCGAGGCCAGTGCACTGAGTTGTGCGGAAAAGACCATGGCTTTATGCCTATCGTTGTCGAGGTTAAGTCCGAAGCTGACTATCAGCAGTGGGTGTCTGATCAGAGAGCGATGAAACTCGCTATGGCTGGTGAAGCGTCAAAAGAGTTTTCAATGAATGAATTGGTCGCCAAAGGTGAAGGGGTCTACAACACAGCCTGCGCAGGGTGTCACCAGCCAAATGGCCAGGGGATCCCGGGGGCATTCCCAGCAATCACCGGGAGTACGATCGCCACGGGCGCGATCGATACCCATGTCGACATCATCATAAATGGAAAGTCAGGAACAGCCATGCAGGCATTCAGAGAACAGTTATCGGCAGTCGATATCGCGGCCGTTGTTACCTATCAACGTAATGCGCTTGGTAACTCGGTCGGCGATTTAGTCCAGCCAAACACGATTAAAAATTAAGGGGAAATCATTATGGCTACGGTTGATGTCGATCTACCGCACGTAAAGGAAGAAGATCAGCACCACCACGGTCCTGCAAAGGGACTGGGGCGTTGGTTGTATACAACCAACCACAAAGACATTGGATCGATGTACCTCATCTTCAGCTTGTGTATGTTCATGATTGGTGGAATCATGGCTCTAATTATCCGCGCCGAGCTATTCCAGCCAGGGCTGCAATTGGTTGAGCCAAATTTCTTCAACCAGATGACCACCATGCACGGACTCATCATGGTGTTTGGCGCTGTTATGCCAGCCTTTGTGGGCTTGGCCAACTGGATGATTCCAATGCAGGTGGGTGCCCCAGATATGGCATTACCGCGAATGAATAACTGGAGCTTTTGGATTCTTCCGTTCGCATTTCTAATATTGTTGTCGTCGCTGTTCATGCCAGGTGGTGCGCCTAACTTTGGCTGGACGTTCTACGCACCACTGTCGACGACCTACGCCCCTGAATCTGTCACCTTCTTTATATTTGGTGTGCACATCATGGGTGCGTCATCCATCATGGGCGCGATCAATATCATCGCAACTATTTTGAACATGCGTGCCCCCGGGATGACATTGCTGAGGATGCCCCTATTCGTATGGACTTGGCTAATCACTGCGTTCCTGTTGATCGCTGTGATGCCCGTGCTGGCTGGTGTGGTTACTATGATGTTGATGGACATCCACTTCGGGACATCATTTTTCAACGCAGCCGGTGGTGGTGATCCGGTCTTGTTCCAGCACGTTTTCTGGTTCTTCGGTCACCCCGAGGTCTACATTATGATCCTGCCCGCGTTCGGCATTATCAGTGAGATCATCCCGACTTTCGCGCGTAAACGGTTGTTCGGTTACGCCTCGATGGTGTACGCAGTTGCATCGATCGCCTTATTATCCTTTGTTGTGTGGGCTCACCACATGTTTACCGTAGGTATGCCGCTGGTCGGTGAGGTGTTCTTTATGTTCGCCACAATGCTGATCGCGGTTCCCACGGGGGTCAAGGTGTTCAACTGGGTCGCGACGATGTTTCGGGGTTCGCTGACGTTCGAGACCCCCATGTTGTTCGCGTTAGCATTCGTTGTTTTGTTCACAATCGGCGGTTTTTCGGGGTTAATGCTCGCGATCGCTCCTGCTGATTTCCAGTATCACGACACCTATTTTGTGGTCGCCCACTTCCATTACGTATTAGTGCCCGGTGCGATCTTCTCCATCATGGCGGCGACGTATTACTGGTTACCCAAGTGGACAGGCCATCAGCTAAACGAAACGATGGGCAAGATACATTTTTGGTTGTCATTCGTGGGCGTGAATATAACGTTTTTCCCGATGCATTTTGTTGGTCTGGCAGGCATGCCACGCCGGATACCTGACTATGCTTTGCAGTTTGCTGACTTTAATAGCATGGCCTCGGTTGGTGCCTTCATCTTTGGTTTCTCGCAATTGGTCTTTATTTATAACGTGATCCAGAACGTTCGCGTTGGTGAGAAGGCAACCGCTCAAGTCTGGGAGGGCGCCCAAGGGCTCGAGTGGACAGTACCGTCTCCTGCTCCATATCACACCTTTTCGACCCCGCCGAAGGTTGACTAAGACATGACCGAGCAGAATGAGAAACAAACGAAACGTCTTGTAGTGCGGCTAGCAACAGCCGCGATCGCGATGTTTGGTTTCGGTTTTGCGTTGGTGCCGTTATACGACGTATTTTGTGAAATTACTGGATTGAACGGCAAAAACTTTAACCAGGGTCCCGCCAAAGTCTCGTCGGTAGATAGGTCTCGGACCGTCAAGATCCAGTTTGTCACCGTGAACCCCGCCAGTATGCCTTGGGAATTTAAACCAAACGAGCGTTCAATTCGGGTGTTTCCTGGGCAAGATAGGCAAACAGCTTTTTACGCAAGGAACCCGACAGCGCACTGGATGGTCGCGCAAGCAGTTCCTTCCGTAACACCGTCCGAGGCGGCGCCATACTTGCACAAAGTCAATTGTTTTTGCTTTGATCGACAGCCGTTAGAGGCGGGGGCTGATATAGAAATGCCCTTGCTGTTCGTGGTTGATCCCAAACTCCCGGAGCACATCTCGACGATTACCTTGTCGTATGCGCTGTATGACCTGACCGAAAAACAGAACGTGACACACACAATACCCAACAAGAACAAAGGACAAGTAACTTTATGAGTGGTTCGACATATTATGTTCCAGATCAAAGCAAATGGCCGATCCTGGCCTCGATCGCGCTTGGACTTTTAGCTTACGGGGCGGCCATGACCATTACATCCATGACAGCCGATCGCGACTCGATTGGACCCTGGGTCCTCGCGGGTGGTTTTTTTGTGCTCTTTTATGTGGTCTTTGGATGGTTTAAAGATCAGATTAGAGAAGAAGCTGAGGGATTACATAGCGACCAGCTTGATAGGTCTTACCGTCAGGGTATGTTGTGGTTCATATTCTCAGAAGTCATGTTTTTCGCAGCGTTCTTTGGTGCTCTTCTTTATGTCCGGACATTTTCGGTGCCCTGGATCGGGGGCGAGGGTGCAAAAGGCGTTACCAATATGCTGTGGGAAGGCTTTAGCGCGACGTGGCCTTTGTTACAGACGCCAGATATGAAACAGTTCCCAGGCGCTGATGCAGTGATTGATCCTTGGCATTTACCGCTGGTAAACACTGCATTGCTGATCACCTCAAGCGTAACGATAACCTTCGCCCATCATGCGTTGAAGGAGCAAAACCGGCAAGCATTGGAGGCTTGGTTAGCGGCGACAATCGTTTTGGCCGTTGTGTTTTTGTACTTTCAGGCTGTGGAGTATCACGAAGCTTATACCGAGCTTGGATTAACCCTGAATTCTGGAATCTATGGTGCAACATTTTTTATGTTGACCGGTTTCCATGGGTTCCATGTGATGCTGGGGACGACCATGATATTCGTGATGCTTCTGCGGTGTTTCGATGGCGCGTTCTCGCCGGAGAAGCATTTTGCGTTTGAGGCGGTTGCTTGGTACTGGCACTTTGTTGACGTGGTTTGGGTAGGGCTATTTATTTTTGTTTATATTCTTTAACCCCCGATTCCATGCGGCTCGAGTAGACCGGTAGCGATACCGATTCCTACCAGAGCTATGAGGGCTGCGGCTAAACCGACGCGCCAAGCAAGTGCGTTGACGACACGCTTTTTATCGGATGGGTCTTTCATCAGGAAGAAGAGGCCTGAAAATAAAACGCCAACGACGGCTAAGAATAAAATAACAATTAATAATTTGAACATGGTCAATCTCACGTATTCGGTAGGGTGCAGGAAACCATAATGTGGCTCACAAAGAAATGGTGGTTTTTGATTGTTGTCGTTCCAATCATCGGTTTGTGTGTCAAAGCCGGTTTTTGGCAACTCGATCGAGCGGACCAAAAAGAGGATCTCATGCAAGAGTTGACGGTTAATGAGTTATTGCTCTCGTCTAGCTCTCAAATCCTAGTGGCTGAGAATCAACGGGGAACATATCGAGTCCGGTTGCCCGTAATGCGCGATACGCATGAACCCTTGGTGTTTTTGGATAACCGTATTCAGGAGCGGGTTGTGGGTTATGAGGTGTTTACTAAGGTTTCGAGTATCGATGGTGCTGTCCGATTGTTGGTTAATTTAGGGTGGGTCCCGGGATCGCGTCTCAGAAATGAATTACCGGAGGTCAGGGTGCCCGAGCGCTTCGTCCTCGAGGGGGCTTGGATGCCAGTGACTGAAAGTTATCTGATGACTGGATCGCAATCTGAGTCCATTGGGACGTATAGGCGAGTCCAGTCGCTGACTGACGTATTGAGCGCAGATACATTAGCAGGGATGGTGCTGGCGGATGGTTTGTTGCCCCGCAACGCGGTTGGCCCGACACCACGCCTTGGCCCAGAAATACATTATGGTTATGCGGTGCAGTGGTTTTTATTAGCTATCGTGCTCGGCGGAATGTCTGGGTACATCCTGAAGCGAGGACTGGTACGTGGGTAATCGAACGATATTCTGGTCGATATGGGCAATTGCTATTCTCCCAGTGATCGCGGCAGTTGTGATGTACTTCGGACAAATCGGGGTACCCGACGGCCGGACTCATCACGGTGAACTTGTCGATTATGGTACGCAGTATTCTGATATAGGCCTTCCTGATCCCGGTGATCCAGCTAAGTGGCAAGTAGTTTTGTCTTCTGCTGAAGGCTGTAAGCCCTGTAGTTCATTCAGTGAGGGTTCTGCGAATTTTCATATGGCTCTCGGTAGAGAAAAGGATCGTGTGGCGGTCAAAAAGGTTGCGGCGGCTGATCTAACGATGACTGAGCCATCGATTTGGATTGTCGACCCATTGGGTAATGTTGTTTTACGTTTCGGACCCGAGATCAATCCAACGTTGATCCTTCAAGACTTGAAAAGGCTTCTGAAATTATCGAAGGTGGGATAATGGCAAATAATCTTCCATTAAAATTAGTCACGATAGCGTTGTTTTTGGCTATCGAAGTCGTGCTGATGGGTGGTTTCACACGTATCACCGATTCTGGTCTTGGTTGTCCGGACTGGCCTGGTTGTTTCGGTAAGATGGTTATGACGACAGATACTGAAATGCTATCGTATCTTCAAGAACGCTACCCAGAGATTCATGTTGCCGCTCATAAAGGTTGGATTGAGATGATTCACCGATACATTGCGGGAATTCTGGGGCTGTTGATCATGGCACTCGCTTACCTAGGATACCGTGAAAAAGAAAAGACACCCAATTATCCTTACTTGCTTTCACTCATACTTTTGGGATTGGTAGTTATTCAGGGAGCGTTTGGCGCATTCACGGTGACGTTGAAGCTTGTCCCAAATATCGTGACGCTTCACTTAATGGGAGGACTCATCATCGTATCGACCTTGATGTATTTAAGGCACCGACTCAAACGTCTCGCAAAAGGTGAATTACAGTCGATAAAAATGCGAACCCCTGTCGTGGTAGGTGTTGTTTTATTGTTTACACAAATTCTCTTGGGTGGTTGGGTATCAACAAACTACGCAGGCTGGGCTTGCCCCTCTATTTTAGGCTGTACAGCGGGTGCCGAGGTACAATACGATTTCCAAAATGGGTTCAACTTTTTTCCAGAAATTGGCTTAAATTACGAGGGCGGGCAGTTGGAACACGGCGCGAGAGCAGCAATTCAGATGGTGCACCGGGCCGGTGCATTCGTCGTGTTAGGGTATTGGCTGGGATTGCTCACGGTGTACATCAGAGCCAAGGTACTAAGAGCACGCCAAGCTTCTCATTTTATTGGTCTGATCCTAGTACAGATAGTGTTCGGATACGCTAACGTCGTTTACGCGGTTCCAGACAGCCTTGCATTTATCCATCACGCGCTCGGTGTTTTGTTACTATATTTCGCGTGGTCGATTGCATACGCTACGGCTTCGGAGCAGGAGGATGCCGTCTATGGCAATGTCAGACACGCTTAGTGCAGGATCAACAGGCACTTCCTGGAGAGATTACCTTACATTAACCAAGCCACGAGTGGTCGCGGTGCTTGTTCTGACCTCAATGGTTGGTATGTTGCTGGCAAGCCCCGTATTGCCGAGTGTTGATCTGTTTATTCTGGCAAATCTTGGAATTGGCCTTGCCGCTTCGGCGGCCGCGGCCGTTAATCACGTTGTTGACCGACGGATCGATGCAATGATGAGTAGGACAAAGCATCGACCTGTCTGTGATGGAAAAGTGTCGGCTATCAATGCTCTTTTGTTTGCATTCGTGCTTGGTACTTCTGGGCTAAGCATGCTGATTATTGTAGCTAATCCACTCACAGCGCTCTTGACCTTCGCCTCGATTATTGGTTATGCCGTAATTTATACCTTGTACCTGAAACGAGCGACGCCTCAAAATATCGTTATTGGTGGTATCGCCGGAGCCTCGCCGCCATTGTTAGGATGGGTCGCTGTCACCGGCACAATAGACCCTCACGCGTTGCTACTGGTGGCAATCATTTTTGCTTGGACGCCTCCCCATTTCTGGGCACTGTGCATCGCTAAAAAAGAAGATTATGCGAATGCAGACATACCAATGCTGCCTGTGACGCATGGAGATGAATACACTCGGCTACAAATGCTTCTGTATACCATCCTGATGATCTTGGTCACCATCTTGCCGTACCTCACTGGTATGAGCGGTATTTTGTATTTGGCAGGTGTTACCCTGATTAATATCAGATTTTTGATGCTTCTAAAGAGGCAAGCGGACACCAAAGATCCACAAGATGCTATGGCTCTTTTCTGGTACTCAATACGCTACATTATGTGGATGTTTCTATTTTTGCTGGTCGACCATTTTGTAGCCGTCTGATAGAAAATTTCTGAGGACGCTAAGTTTAATCGAGACGTAAATTTGTCCCTCAGATGAAGAGGACAAGCCGGTGAAAAACTATTAATGGCTTATCCCTGGTGTAGCAAGCATTTTGTTCAACAAAAAAATAAACCGCTGAAGAACAGTAGCTGCCCGGATCCGATAATTGCCGTGATCATAAAATTATGGTGTGTTGTATTTGAGCATGTATCTTATAGGGTTTTGTCTTACATTCGGTGGGTAGCATCGTTTTATTTAGTTCAAAGTTGAAGCCAATAAACGAGATAGAGGGAAATCATTCCAGTGACCAGAGTAGGTAAGGTTCGCTTTGTGGTAAAGAATGCAATAGTTGCTAGTATTGCAGCAATTGGTCTAGGGTCAACCACTACCCGTCCGAATTCCTGAACAAGTCCAGTTTCGCCCTTAAAAATACCTGGGACGATCAGAGAGCAAAGGACCGCCGGGGGCACAAATTCTAATGCCTTGATAAGCCACGATGGAAGCGTAACGTAGTTTTGTCCCTCGATAAAAGAGCTCTTGAGGCCAAGCGTGACAATTCCTGCCAGACCGACGATAAACAAGAATTCGAAGGTCATCGAATCATCCTTTGGTACAAAACCCCAAAACCGACTCCTGAAACGGCGCCAAGAATTAAGCCTAGATTATAGGGTAGGTCTAACCCGACAAAGGACACCAGGGCACCTGACACAGCGGTAACGCGGTGAGCCGTCGTTTTCAATGTTTGGAGTGCTAGCGTCAAAAATGTCAAAGGGATCATAAATTCCAGAGACCAAAACACAGGGATGATTCGACCAGCGAAAGCGCCAATAACAGTACATGCTTGCCATAGCCCCCAAAGTAGCAGAGTACCCCCGGCGTAATACGCGATGCGCTCCTCCAATCCCCATTCGTGAGTCCGGTAGTCACGTTGGCAAATGGGATAAATTTGATCAGACAGGCCATACCCCGCCAATAGTCTCGTCAGCCGATTCGCGTCCGCCAGATGAGGCGCGATCGAGGCGCTATATAGGACGTAGCGAAGATTGACTGCGGTGACTGTCAGTAAAATGACCCAAATTGATGCGCCCTCGTTCATTAATTGGTATGTCGCCAGCTGAGATGCTCCTGCGAACATGAGTAGAGAGCCAAGGCAAGAATCTATCCAAGTAAATCCGAACGATATAGGAGTAAAACCCGTAACAACTCCGAAGGGAACGATTCCTGGTAAAAAAGGAAGCATTGCTTGCATGCCGTCCATGAAGCAAGGTCTGAGCTGCCTGGATTGCTTTAACTTCATGTTGGGACGATACAGCAATTTGAAAAAAAACACAGAAAACTGGTAAGGGTTCGACAACTACGATACCCACAGACGCTGTGGATAACTATGGGGGTTTATTTTTGGCCGCCACTCTAAGTATTTGATCTATCGGCTAACATTGAAGTTGTCTAACAATTATACAAATACTGTACCAATGTTAATTATCCCAATTTTCAATGAGTTAAGAGGAAAGTCCAAATGATCTGATGTTTTCGCATCAGTTTTTAGATGTGTGGCGGGCTAGCTGAGCTGTTTCGGACGGTAATGCCTAATTGTGGATAGTGCGCACAGGCTTGGTGCACTTATGCTATCGACTTGAAGCGCTGTGAGGATGTTACACATGATTGAGCGTTCAGAGTGCCTTGGCTTTAGCTGGAGTTACTTCCTGGCCCCGCAATGCCCTTTCTGAAAAAGCCTCAATTTGACCGTCGATTTGCCTATAGCGGGGATCTACCCGACGAGCATATGTGAGCGCATATTCACCTTTGGTTGATTCCCATGTTCCCAGCAATTTTGATAATTATAATCTCTGTCTGGTCTCTGACTGTCGCCCAAAA
>CAJWIY010000058.1 GCA_913042205.1 uncultured Gammaproteobacteria bacterium | reverse complement strand
CGAAAAGCTGGAGCGTTCCATCGGCGGTATTAAAGATATGGGCGGCCTGCCGGACGCAATTTTCGTTGTCGATGTGAACCACGAAAAAATTGCAATTCAAGAAGCTAACAAGTTGGGGATCCCAGTAATCGGAATTGTAGACACAAACTCAGATCCTGATGGCATTGACATAGTTATTCCTGGAAACGATGACGCGATTCGTGCGATTGAATTGTATTCGTCTGTAATCGCAGACGCCTGCATTGAAGGCGCAGCTGAGAGCTTAGGTAAGAGCGATTACGTGGAGGTTCCTGCGGATGCTGCCGACACATCTGTGCAGGAACTGACCAGCGATCAATCGTCAAGCGGGAAAAAATCAGAATCCCCAAAATCATCACCGGAAGAAGGACCGCTACCGGAGACTTCATCGGCAACTGAAGACTCGACAAAGAGGACTCTGGCTGAGAAGGATAAAATATCCAAGGACGTGACTGCTGAACATATCGCCGGTCAGACTTCGGTCGTTGATAAGCCAAGCGAAGTAGCAGTAGGGGAGAAGTCCGAGGCCAAAAAAGAAATACCTGCTGACAAAACAATAGTTGAGACAGATGGCGATCTGCTCGAGGGTGCTCCAAAGAGGAGGGCTCCAGCCAAGAAGAAAGCTGCGCCAAAGAAGCCAACTTCTGATGTTGTCTCTACCGAGGCCCCCGCGGTCGATATTCCGGTGGAAGACGCGCCAAAGAAGAAGGCTCCTGCTAAGAAAGCAGCCACACCAAAGAAGGCAGCTAGCGAAGTAGTAGCAGTCGACAAGTCAGTCGAAGACGTGCCTAAGAAGAAAGCTCCTACCAAAAAGAAAGCTGCACCAAAAAAGGCGGCTTCTAAAGAGAAGCCAGAGAACAGCGCATAAAGCGCTGAGAAGACACTTTTTTTGATATTAGAGGGGACTTGAAATGGCTGTTATTTCAGCTTCGATGGTTAAGGAACTGCGCGATCGCACCGGCCTTGGCATGATGGAATGTAAAAAGGCACTGGTCGAGGCGGACGGTGATCTCGAACGGGCGATAGAAAATTTGCGTAAGTCTTCTGGTATGAAAGCGGCCAAGAAAGCTGGCCGTGTCGCGGCAGATGGTGTCGTCCGTGTTGCCATTAACGGCGACCAAGGCACTTTACTCGAGGTCAACTCGGAAACAGATTTCGTCGCTCGGGACGATAACTTTTCAGCGTTCGCGGATAAAGTCATAGCCAAAGCGGCTGAGAGCGAGACAACGGATGTTGCGTCACTTATGAACGAGGAACTTGAGAGTGCGCGTTCTGCACTTGTTCAAAAAATCGGAGAGAACATAACTGTGCGCCGCGTCGCGAAAGTTGATGCTTCAGTGATTGGCACTTATGTCCACTCAAATGAAAAAATCGGAGTTTTAATAGGCCTAGTTGGCGGTACAGCGGAGGTCGCGAAAGATATCGCTATGCACGTAGCGGCAGTTAATCCCATGGTGGTACATCCAGGCGATGTTGATCCCATTGTGATCGAGAAGGAACGAGAAATTTATGTTGCCCAGGCTTCGAATTCAGGGAAGCCACCTGAGATTATCGAGAAGATGGTCGGCGGTCGTATTCGGAAGTTCCTCGCGGAGATCAGTCTGGTAGAACAGCCATTTGTGAAGGATCCAGATCAAACCGTTGGACAATTGGCAGAGGCGGCTGGTGCAAAAATTATAGCTATGGTCCGATTTGAAGTGGGCGAAGGGATAGAAAAAGAAGAAATCGATTTTGCTGAGGAAGTGATGGCTCAGGCTAGAGGTAACTAGCTGGGAATCATAATAAGGCCGCAGTAGCGGCCTTTTTTTTGGAGGGAATATGGCGAAAGGTGAGCGTTCAGTGCGCTATAAAAGGATTCTATTAAAGTTATCGGGCGAAGCACTCGCTGGCACAGACAACTTTGGAATTAGTCCTCAAGTTCTAGATCAGATGGCCCTTGAGATTGGTCAATTAGTGGGTATCGGTGTTCAAGTTGGATTAGTGATTGGGGGTGGCAATCTGTTTCGAGGTACCCAACTTCATAAGGCGGGCCTTGATCGTGTTACTGGCGACCATATGGGGATGCTTGCGACACTCATGAACGCACTCGCTATGCGCGACGCTCTCGAGCGGTCTTCAATCGCTTCTCACGTTATGAGTGCGATACCGATGAGCGGCATGGTAGAACACTACGACCGCCGTCGAGCGATGCGTTATTTAGATCAGAATGACGTGGTAATTTTTGCAGCCGGCACTGGGAATCCATTTTTTACTACAGATTCAGCGGCTTGCCTGAGAGCGATCGAGGTGGATTGCGATCTTGTCTTAAAAGCGACAAAAGTTGACGGTGTTTACGATTCAGACCCCGTCAAGAATTCAGATGCGCTAAAATACGAAACGTTAAATTATGAGACTGTTCTGGCAAAGCAGTTGGGTGTGATGGATTTAACTGCTATTTGTTTGGTCCGTGATCACTCGATGCCAGTGAGAGTCTTCGATATGAATAAACAAGGCGCGCTCGTCTCGATCGTTCGAGGGGAAAACGAGGGTACCTTGATCGATGGAGGAAATGACTCGTGATTAGTGACATTAAAACCGAAGCTAAATCCCGGATGGAAAAATCTCTTGAGGCTTTAGGTTATGCTTTTGCCAAGATACGAACCGGTCGTGCACATCCTTCCATTCTCGACGCTGTGCGAGTTGATTACTACGGGTCTGATACTCCTGTGAGTCAGGTGGCAAACATTGCTGTGGAAGATGCCAGAACCTTGGCCGTCACACCTTGGGAAAAAAGTATGGTAGCTGAAATAGAAAAAGCGATTATGAAATCGGATCTAGGCTTAAACCCTGCGACCGCGGGAGAAGTGATTCGTGTGCCGATGCCACCGTTGACTGAAGAGACACGGAAAGGCTACACCAAGCAGGCGCGTTCTGAGGCCGAGCAGTCAAGGATCGCAGTGCGTAACATCCGTCGTGACGCCTTGGCTGAGGTAAAAGATTTGCTTAAAGAAAAGGAGATTAGCGAAGACGAGGATCGTCGCGCCGGCGATGAGATTCAAAAGCTTACTGACGAGATGGTTCAGCGTATCGAACAGTTATTGCAAGAAAAAGAAGCAGATTTGATGGAAGTCTGAATTTGATGACTCAGCATCATATTCCACAGCATATCGGTATTATCATGGATGGTAATAATCGATGGGCTAAACTACGAGGGAAAAGAAAACTTGCGGGTCACGCTGCAGGTGCTGATTCTCTTCGTAGTGTGACCCGTAAGTGTCTTGAGCGCGGCGTTCATAGCCTGTCTATATTCGCGTTTTCGAGCGAAAATTGGAATCGGCCTAAACTTGAAGTCGACGGTCTCATGCGTTTGTTTGAGAGAGCACTCATCGATGAACTCTCTGAATTGATTGAAAACGATATTTCCGTGGTAGTAATTGGTGATCGTTCGCGTTTCGCTTCGTCGTTGATAGATGCGATCGAACGGGCTGAAGCAGCGACTGCGAGGGGTAATCGTTTGAAGCTTAATATTCTCGCTAATTATGGGGGGCGCTGGGATATTGCCGACACGGCAAAGCGCTTGGCTTCAGAGGTCTTAAGCGGTCGATTAGCCCTCGATTCCATTGATGAGTACCTGTTCGATAATCGTCATAATCTTGCGAACCAGCCTAGTGTGGATTTATTGATCCGAACCGGAGGGGAGCACCGAATTTCCAATTTCCTATTGTGGCAGTCGGCCTATGCCGAGCTCATTTTCAGCGACATTCTTTGGCCTGATTTTGATGGCGAAGCGCTTGATAGTTGCCTTCAAGAGTATGCTAGCCGCGAAAGACGTTTTGGTAAGACCTCCGAGCAAGTGAGAGTTATTTAATGCTAAAAGTGCGCGTTCTGACGGCGGTGGTCCTGTTGCCGGTCGCACTTTTGGTTCTTTTTGTTTTTCCCGAAGATGCATTTGCATTTAGTGTTGGGTTAGTTGTGTTAATCGGTGCCTGGGAGTGGATTCGGTTGTCTGGTGTAGTCAACCGACTTGTTACACTAAATCTATTACTAATCTTGGCGGGCACTTTGATTTGGTCGTATTTTCTACCCTTGACACATGTGCCCGTGCTCTTGTCTATAGGCTGTATTTTTTGGATAGGAGCTTCGGCATTGGTCATTATTTATCCGAAGAGTCAAAAGCAGCTAGGTGGCAGATGTATGAAACTTGGGTTTGGGTTGCTAGTGCTTATGCCTGCATATGTGGCTCTCTTATATCTCCGCAGACACGAAGCGCACGTACTGTTTACGGCGGTGCTAGTGACGACAATATGGGCAGCTGACGTAGGTGCATATTTTGTTGGAAAGCAGTTCGGAATAACCAAACTGGCTCCGCATGTTAGCCCCGGAAAAAGTTGGGTGGGTTTATTTGGCGGAATGGTTGTTGCACTGATATTAGGCATGATCTGTGTGTTAATTGGTCGGCCAGTAGGCCATTTTTTTTCACCAATCGTATGGTCCACACTAGCAGCGATTATTGCAATAACAGTTCTGTTTTCAGTGTTGGGTGATCTTTTTGAGAGCTTAATCAAGCGAGAACAGGGTGTGAAAGACTCGAGTTCTCTCCTGCCGGGACATGGTGGTGTCCTAGACCGTATAGACTCTTTGACTGCCGCGGCACCAATATTCGCTTTAAGTATGTATCTGACTGGCTGGCCCTCCTTATGACGACGGGTGTGGCCGTTTTTGGTGCAACAGGCTCGATAGGCGAGTCGACTCTTTCCGTGATTGAGGAGCATCCTGACCGCTTTAATTTGGAGGTTGTTAGTGCTCATAGTTCTGTCGATAAGCTGATCAGAGTTATCGAGCGCTTTGAACCAGAGCATGTGATTCTTACCGATCTATCTCAAGAAAATGCTTTGATGGAAAGGTTACCTAAGCAATTTAGAGGATCACTGGCATTTGGTGAGAATTCCCTTATTGAAGCAGCTAATGCAACGGAAGTTGATGTGATTATGGCCGCTATCGTTGGCGGCGCTGGCCTACGTTCGACCTATGCTGCCGTTAGTTCGGGAAAGCGTATTTGTCTGGCAAACAAAGAGGCTTTGGTCATGGCTGGTCAGCTCATGATAGCTGAGGCGAGGAGGAGCGGTGCGGTCCTTCTTCCTATCGACTCGGAGCACAACGCGATGTTTCAATGTTTGCCTGAATCCTATCTTGTTGGCGAGCAAATAGCGGGCCTGCAACAATTAATCCTCACGTGCTCGGGCGGTCCTTTCTTAGATTGGAGTATCGGTGATTTGTCAAGGGTAACTCCCGCGCAGGCAGTGGCTCACCCAAACTGGTCGATGGGCCGAAAGATTTCTGTAGATTCAGCTACTCTTATGAATAAGGGTCTAGAACTGATCGAGGCCACGTATCTGTTTGGCGTACCAGAGAGTATCATCGACGTAGTTATTCACCCCGAATCGGTGATTCACTCGTTGGTTGAATTTATTGATGGCTCTACTCTTGCGCAGTTATCAAGTCCAGATATGCGAATACCTATTGCGCATGCGTTGGGTTTTCCAGAGCGTCTTAGAATCAATGTCGATCGATTATCTTTGATCGGGCTTGCCGGACTACATTTTGAAGCTGTGAGACATGACGCATTCCCGGCTTTAAATCTGGCGCGTAAAGTGAGTGTGGAAGGTGGTGACCGACCGATCATTCTAAACGCAGCAAACGAGGTCGCGGTGGAGGCGTTTCTAAATGATCAGATTAATTTTACTGAAATCACTGAAATTACAGCCGATTGCTTAAACCAAATAGCCAAACAGCGGGTCTCCTCTATTAATGACGTGCTGTCACTTGATAAGATGTGTCGAAGAACCGCTGAAAGAGTTATATCGGAGCGCAAATGATAACCACGATCATTGCCACTATAGTCGCGTTGGGTGTGCTGGTAACAGTTCACGAGTTTGGTCATTATTGGGTCGCTAAACGTTGTGACGTTCGAGTATTGCGGTTTTCAGTCGGTTTCGGGCGCGCACTTTTCTCTTGGAAAGATAAATCAGGGACGGAGTTTTGTGTGGCTGCGATTCCTCTCGGTGGCTATGTGAAAATGCTTGACGGCCGTGAACAAAAGCTCTCGGCCGCAGAGCGATCAAAGGCCTTCGACCAGAAAACAGTAGGTCAACGATTTGCCATCGTAGCGGCTGGCCCGGGGATTAATTTTATTTTCGCGGCAATTGTCTACGCCCTGATTAGTATGATTGGGGTGCAGAAGGCTATCCCTGTCGTAGGCGAGTTGCCGTCGCAAACAGCGGTCAAAACCCAGCTACCTGCTGAAATAGTGTCGTTTGACGGCCGGCAGATGATATCTTGGGAACGCATTTCGATCGCTATGGTCGACGTGATTGGTGACAAGACGACCGTGCAAGTCGGACTTCGACCATTAGATTCAAGCGTTGTGAGTAAGGCCACCATCCCGGTACCAAAAGAGTTAGTCACGGACGCAAGTCCATTGGTTGCATTTGGAATCAAGCCTTGGTCTCCACCAATAGAAGCTAAACTTGGTCGCATCGTCACTGGAGGTGTTGCTGAGGCGGCTGGGCTTCTGGTCGGTGATCAAGTAATTGCTGTGAATGCTAAACCCGTTGCTGATTGGGCAGAATTCGTCAGTGTGATCAAAGGCGCCTATGGCTTGTCGACCGACCTCATGGTTGAGAGGGCTGGCGTTACTCAGACCATCACCGTTATCCCTGAGACGCGCCAGGGACCTGGCGGCCCGTATGGCTTTTTGGGAGTAGCGCCAGTTGTGGAGCCACTTCCACCTGAATTGGTGAGAACCATTCAAGAGAATCCAGTGAACGCGTTGTTAGTGGGCGTGGAACGGACCATTGAGATGAGCTGGCTGACTGTCGAGTCAATCGGGAAAATGATTTCTGGTGTCTTGTCGCCAGAAAACCTAAGCGGGCCACTTACCATCGCAAGAGTCGCGGGTGACTCCGCGAATTCTGGTTGGTATGCCTACCTAAGTTTTATCGCCTACTTGAGTGTGAGTCTGGGTGTTTTGAATCTTCTGCCAATTCCTGTGCTTGATGGAGGGCATCTGCTATTTTTCGCATTCGAATGGTTAATAGGCAGGCCTGTCCCCGAACAAGTGCAGATACAGGGTATTCGGGTCGGAATGGCCTTATTGATGGGGCTTATGTTTTTTGCCTTTTACAATGATTTGATGCGGTTGTAGACCGTCAAAGCGGGAAATTCATACATGTGTCGTTTTCTATCACTGAGTATTTTTGCACTCGCTCTCACGTTCTCAGTTCAGGCTGCAGAACCATTTAAAGCTTCTGATATACGAATTGATGGGCTCAAGCGCGTTTCATCTGGTTCCATATTCGATGTTCTGACTATTCAGCCCGGTGATTTGGTCACAAACGCAGATATTTCTATGGCAACACGTGCTCTCTTTGGGACAGGGTTTTTCGATCAGGTCGAAGTTAGTGCGGAAGGCACAGTGCTAGTTATCCAAGTAACAGAAAGGCCTGCCGTATCTCGGATAGAGATCGAGGGTAACAAAGCAATCAAAACAGAAGATCTGCTTGCCAGCCTTCGTGGCGCAGGGATTGTTGAAGGCGAGGTGCTGAAGCGTGCGACTCTCGATCAGCTAGAGCAGGCCATTCAACGCCAATACACTAGTCGAGGTCGATATGACGCAAGTGCTAGTTCTGAAATCATTGAACAGGATCGAAATCGAGTTGGTTTGAAGATTACGATTTTTGAGGGTTCTGTCGCCACGGTTTCACGGATCGCAATTATTGGAAATAATGCTTTTGGCGACGATACGCTGCTAGACGAAATGTCCGTGACAGAAGCTGGTCTATTCACATGGTTTTCTGGTTCGAATAACTATGAGGCTGAAAAACTTAGAGCTGATGTTGAGGCGATTCGCTCGTTTTATTTAGACCGAGGCTACGTCAATGTTGAAGTCTCAGAGCCCCAAGTCGAACTTTCTGAAAATTTGGAAGACGTATTTATTACAATCACAGTAAGTGAGGGAAAAGAATTTCAGGTGGGTGCTGTCAACGTAGGTGGTGAGATACCAATTGATCTCTCCCAAGCTATTGGGGAAATGACTCTACAAACTGGTGAGTTGTTCAGTCGCCGATTAGTCAACGATGCGGTCGAAACAATGACCAACGAGCTGGGTAATGCTGGTTATGCACGAGCGCAAGTCCGAGCGGTTCCTGAGATAAATAATAAAACGCAAACTGTTGATGTCACCCTCGTGGTAACACCTGGTCCTTCGGTTTATGTCCGTAGGATTGAATTTCGTGGAAATACCGACACCTCAGATGTTGTATTGCGTCGCGAGATACCGCAGCTTGAAGCGTCTGTAAGTTCAACTGCAGCAATCGAAAAAGGTAAGATCAATTTACAACGTTTAGGCTTCTTTAGTTTGGTGCGAGTATCTACGCGTCCGGTGCTAGATCAGCCCGATCTAGTTGATGTGATTTATGATGTGACGGAACAAGCATCTGGATCTTTGTCTGCAAGTCTAGGGTTCAGTCAAGGGGAGGGCTTGCTGCTCGGCGCTTCAGTCAGTCAAAAGAACTTCTTAGGTACAGGTAACGCGCTATCCTTCAATTTGCAGAGCTCAGATTCGACTAAGGAAGCAAAGTTTTCCTTTACTGATCCTTACTACACCATCGATGGCGTAAGTCGCGGTATTGACCTGTACTATGCTAAGACCGATTTTGATGACAAAGGAACTGCAGATTATTCAACTGATGAGACAGGACTGGGTTTAACCTTTGGCTATCCAATTAGTGAGGACTCCCGAATTAGTTCGAGCTTTGCGGTGCAGAACACTACCCTCGAAGCGAAAGTTAGCGGTTCTCGGGCAACTTATATTGATTCGTTCTTTGTAAGCGAAGGTCTAAGTAGTAGCGAAACCAGTGCTGATTTTGTTGAGTACAAGGTTGGGATGGCTTATCGATTTGATACATTAAATAAGGCGTTCCTGCCAACTGATGGCACTCGTTATCGAGTTGGCTTTGATCTGTCAATTCCAGGTTCTGATTTGGAGTATTACACAGCAAGTTACCTCGGTGAAACCTACGTTCCGGTCGTTGCAAAACAAGATGTGAGCCTCAAATTCAAGACGCGATTGAATTATGGTGATGGTTTCGGGGATTCAGACGGGCTACCTTTCCTGCGGAACTTTCTCGCCGGTGGCATTCGGACTGTTCGTGGCTATTCCTATAACAGCCTTGGGCCCGTCGACAGTAACGGGGAACGAGTGGGTGGTAATGTTCTGGTCACGGGCACAGCAGCTCTGCAGTTCCCGATGCCAGGTGTGAAGGAGACTGATCAGGCGCGGTTGTCGTTGTTTACTGATACCGGACAGGTCTATGACAACACTGTAGAGATCGACGATTTGCGGTACTCAGTAGGCGCAGCCTTGGCTTGGATGACTCCGATCGGACCGCTGTCATTCACCTATTCTTCGGCGCTAAACAGTCAAGCCGGTGACAAAACAGAGGGCTTCCAGTTCTCAATTGGTTCTACTTTTTAATGGGTTACGCATTAGCTGAGCTTGCTCGGTTGACAGGGACTGAGTTAGTTGGAGATGGATCCTTCGAGGTTACTGAACTTACCTCGTTAAAGAGTGCCTCTGAGAGCAGTCTGAGCTTCTTATCCAATGACGCACGCCGAGCTGAGCTAATTAGTACCAGAGCAGGAGCTTTGGTAGTCTCGCGAGCAGTGGCTAATGATCTAGAGCGTGGCCTGATATCGAATGACCCCTATCAGACCTATGCAGAACTTTCGGTCTTATTTGACACGGAAGGTATTCCTTTTGCTGGTTGTATTCACGTGACTGCTGTTATCGATTCGAGCGCTGTTATTGCTGACAATGTATCGATTGGTCCGGGTGCTGTGATTGGCCCTGATACATTAGTTGGTGCAGGCTCAGTGATTGGCCCAAATGTGACAATTTATCCTAAAACACATATTGGCTGCGATTGTCTCATCGGAGCATCTACCGTAATCGGATATGATGGATTCGGCTTTGCTAAATCTGAATGTGGTTGGATCAAAATCCGGCAATTGGGCGGAGTTGTGATTGGCGATGACGTAGAAATTGGTGCCGGTTGCACCATCGATAGAGGAGCGCTTGACGATACAGTGATCGGCGATGGAGTGAAACTGGATAATCAAGTTCACGTCGCCCATGGTTGTGATATTGGTGCTCGTACTGCAATAGCTGGTTATGTGGCGCTTGCGGGCGGGACCGTGATTGGAAGTGACGTCACGGTGGGCGGCATGACTGGTTTTACAGGCCATTTGTCTGTCTGTGATAAAGTCCATATTGGTGCAAATGCACTTGTCACACAATCGATAACTAAACCCGGATCCTATCTTGGTGGGTCTGGGGGTGTTATGGATGCAAAGGATTGGAGAAAAAATGCGGTTCGTTTTAGGCAACTGGACGCGATAGCGCGCCGCCTAAACACGCTGGAAAAGCATCTGGATACTGAGAAGAGTAAGGACTTGTAATGCTTCTGGATATCAAGGAAATCCGTGAATACCTCCCGCATCGTTATCCATTTTTACTCGTCGACCGCGTGATAGAACTTGAAATCGAAAAGCGTGTGAAGGCGATTAAGAACGTTACTAGTAATGAGGACTTCTTTACTGGTCATTTCCCGGATCATCCCGTGATGCCAGGGGTTTTAATTATTGAGGCATTGGCGCAGGCTGCCGGCGTGTTAGGTTTTAAAACGAT
>CAJWIY010000057.1 GCA_913042205.1 uncultured Gammaproteobacteria bacterium | reverse complement strand
AAGGACACTAGAACCTAAATCTAGCATGTCTACCAATTCCATCACCTGGGCATGAGCGCTATCTTAGTTGGAGTGGGAGTCATGATCAATCTCAACTTAGGTTGATTCCGATTTTAAATCAGCCGTGGTTATCCTGTCTTTTGAGAATCGAGCAATAATTGAAATTGACCGTCTAGCTAAAAATCCAAAAGGCCCGAGTGCTGAATGACATTAATTTGTCACAATGTAAAAAAAACAAAATGGAAACGTCATTTTAGATTCATAGAAGATAAACAAATCTGTCATCCTCTGGTCCTACATTAATTCCTCAAAGGGGTGCGGCTAGTTCTGCAGCTTATCCATTTAATTTAGTAAAACACGAGGGCACGAATGAACTTCTCAAAGATTCTGGATTTTGGAAAATCGCAACTGAAAACGGTTTGCGCAGCTTTGATCGCGGCCATGGTTTTGGTGGGATGCGGTGGCGGAGGAGATATTAATATCAATCCTGTCACAAACGATAATTCTCAAGATAATTCGACTGCGGCACCCGTTGTGGCAACAAATCCTTGTGCCACCTACGTGGATAATGGAGCCACTTTCATCGGAGATTTTGACGCATCCACTGGTGATTGCACTTATCCTCAAACTTTTGCCGATGTGGGCAACAACATGATGGTAAACCTTTTGATACCTGAGTTAGACGACGGTGGTGCTCACATATTCAAAGGGTCTCTTTTTATGGGCCCTTCATGCTCGACCAACGCGTGTTTAACAACAAACGGGATTGCAAAAGGTGGGGATGGGCCCACGCTCACGATTGAAGCGGGCGCCACGCTGGCTTGGGAAGCCAAAGAGAAATTCCTGGTTATAAACAGGGGCTCAAAGATCATCGCCATAGGGACTAAAGACAAGCCGATCACGTTGACGTCTACCTCTCAGCTCAACGGAACGGCGGCATTCGACGCAGTCCAGCAATGGGGTGGTGTGGTTATCGATGGTTTTGGTGTTACCAATAAGTGTACCTATACCGGAACTCGCGGGACTGATTTGGCTCTAACTGGCGAGTGCCACGTCGAGTCAGAAGGCTCTGAAGGAGAATCTGCGAATTACTACGGTGGTGACAACGATGCCGATAACTCTGGCCGTTTGGAATATGTTCGTACCATGCATACTGGTGCAGAAGTGGTTACTGGGAATGAGTTAAATGGCATTACCTTCGGCGCCGTTGGGAGCGGAACGGTCGTCAAGAACCTCGAGATCTATTCGTCTTATGATGATGGTATTGAGATGTTCGGTGGCGCCGTAAACTTCGAAAACTACGTTGCGATGTACGTCAGGGATGACAGCATCGACATTGACGAGGGTTATATCGGTACGATCACTAATGCTCTGGTTATTCAAAACCAATACGATGGGAACCGGTGTATTGAGGCAGACGGCATAGGATCGTACTCTAAGAAGACAGACGCGTTCATCACTGACATGCAGACTCGTGGGTTAAACAGTGCCCCTACTATTAAAAACCTGACTTGCATTGTCTCGCCAAACGGAGTGAAAGATGCCGACGATGCAGAAAATGTTAACAAGCAAGGAACTCACGATCCCGGCGCTGGCTGGCGATTAAGAGAAGGGATATACCCAACAATCACAGACGCGTTGGTGGTAAGTTCCTTTGGTCCTGCCATTGATTCAGATAACTGGTGTATAAGGGTCGATGACACTGCTGCGTCCGCTGGCTTTGCGACCGGTGCTGCAAAAATAAACACCAGCGTGTTCGCCTGTGAAACCAAGTCGTCTAAGACCATTGCAGGCGAAGATGTCAACGTCTTTCTTGCGAAGGCCGCGAACGGCGGGAACGTATTTGCCGATGTGACTGCTGGTGGATTAAACGCGACGGCGACAGCCGATACCGGACTCGTTTTGCTGGAAGGGACTCCTCCCATCTACTCGGTTCCTGGTGCGACTAGCACGCCATCCATCACACCCACATCTGGAGACGTGGTAGGAGCTCTAAGCACTGCTGGAACTGATTGGACAGCTGACTGGACTTACGGCATACACGAAGGCGCAAGAGGCGCCGCTCTCTGGTTCGAATAGTCAATTGATTCAAGTTTCAAGGCGTTGGCTTCCGGTCGACGCCTTGATTTGAAAAGAGATTAGCTGACTTGATCAAATAGAATTCTAGAGAGGCGAGGAAAAATGGTAGTACTTCGGAAAAATAGATTTATTGCCCTGATGTTTGGGGCTTTGGTAATTCCCCTGGGTCTCGCGGAAGAGGCCTCACAAGTGCCTGCAACCCCAATGGCGCAGGCAGATAACTTAGAAATAGAAGAAGTTGTAGTGATAGGTCGCTTTTACAGTGCCTCTCAAGCTTTGTTGCAGGAAAGAATAGATGATGACTCGGTTACGGATGTGTTAGACGCAGACTCGATCAGCCGGATGGGAGATTCTACAGTCGCTGCCTCTTTGAGGAGGATACCGGGGCTGACTCTGGTAAATGACAAGTTCGTCTATGTGCGAGGGTTGGGTGAGCGATATTCGAGCACGACTCTTAACGGCGCTTACATCCCTTCGCCAGATCTTACTAGAAATGTGATTCCCCTGGATATATTCCCTTCTTCAGTCGTAAGCGGTTTATCGGTGCAGAAGTCATTCTCGCCAGACATAACCGCTAATTTCGCGGGTGGGAACGTGGATATTCGAACTGCCCCGTTTCCCGACAAGGGGTTTAACTTTAACGCGGAACTTGGTTCCGGTTGGAACTCCGCGGACGATGGTAACTTCTTTAGTTATAGAGGAGGTAAGGATGATCATTTCGGTAGTGACGATGGAACACGAGCTTTGCCGTCTGGTGTTATGGCGGGTGTCAACAAATACCAGGCCAATGTCACCGATCAGGCGATATGGGATAGCCTCAAGAAGAGCTTAAACGATACGACTATACCTTTCAGCCAGGCGCAGCAAATAAATCGCGACATGGCGCTCGCTCTGAATCGAGATGTTGGGGTGTTCGAGGATGACGGAGGCCCGGACTTCTCCGGGAAAGTCAGCATAGGACACACCTTGGATGTTGGAGACGATTTAGTCGTCGGAGGGCAGGTAAGCTACGGTTACGACAGGAGCTGGCGTGAAACGGACATCAGGAGTTCGGATTATGGATCTCCGAGCGAACGCTTTAGTCAGGCTACAGAGTCTACTATGAACGTCGACATTACGACCACAGCTGTGTTGGGTTTTGAGTTCGCCGGTGACCATCAGGTGGCACTTAGTTATCTCAAATTAATCAATACCGATAACAGAACTACGGTCGATGATTTTTTCAATGAAAATAAAGAAAAGTCCGATGAAGTTGGTTTTAGAGACTATGTCTTGCGGTTCGAAGAACGCGAGATGGACGTCTACCAGGCGAGGGGCACGCACAAGATAGGATATCGTACCAAAGAAATTTTCGGCGATTGGCTCGAAGTGATTCCGGAGGCAGCTCAGCTCAATTGGTTTTACTCGGAGTCAGATGCGACGACTGACATACCAAATCAGGTCACTGCTCATTATGACACCCAAAATGACTCAAATGGATTGGTTCTAAGTGAGACGGTACAAAGAAACAGTTCCGCTGCCGAGTTTCGTTTTACTGGGTTGGAAGATGAAGTTGTTAGCTACGGCTGGGACATCACGCTTCCGTTTGAGCGGGACCGGGCTGCGATTGATATTAGTTTTGGACAAAAAATAGACCAAAAAGCTAGAACCTATGGTCAAAGAGAGTTCGGTATAGGGTCTCTTAATGCATCGGCCTCGGTTCTGAGTGGAAGCATAGACAAGGTCTTCTCAGACAATAACATTAATGATCCGGCCAACGAGTTTGAGTTCAGCATCCGGAAAGAGGGTGCCTCTAGCTATTTTGGGGCGATGATCACGGATGCCGGGTTCGGAATGATTGATATTTGGATAGATGATTCCGTTCGGATCATTGGTGGCGTGAGACGAGAGTACTACCGCCAGGCCGCGGTCCCCTGGAATATATTTGGTTACTCTGTCAGTAATCCTCAAATTAGTAACAATCCAGAGGTGCTGGCCAACTCGGTGTTTATGGATGACGATACTTTCCCTTCTATATCGATAATCTATATGGGTGACTGGCTGGCTGAGACCTTTCAGCTTCGATTCAGCTTGAGCGAGACGACGGTCAGGCCAGATTTGAGAGAGGTCATCGACGCGACTTACCTAGACCCTCTGACTCGGGAATCGACAAGAGGCAATTCCAGCGTAATACCCGCAGATATAACTAACTTTGATGTTAGGGCTGAGTGGTTCTTCTCGACCGGAGATAGCTTTACCGCTTCGTTTTTTGCCAAGGAAATCGACAACCCGATAGAGTTTTATGAAGTGCCCAAGTCAGATACGGACGCAGCGAGACAGATATATAACGCTGAAAAAACCGAAATCATGGGATTAGAGCTTGAGGGAAATTTTGCGCTGGGATTTGTTGCACCGTGGGCCGAGTCTTTCTTTGTTCAAGGCAATGTAACCTTCCAGGATGCGGAGACCACCGCTGGGAGTCAACTGGCTCAGACACTCTCTGCAACGCCCACTAATTTGATTCGAGATGCCAGCGGCGCGTCCGACCAAGTTATAAACTTGATGTTGGGTTTTGACTCGCAGGATGGAAAGCACTCGGCTTCCTTGCTATACAACATGCAAGGCGATCGTCTTTATGATGCGGGAATCGCCGGAAGCCCGGACACCTATGAGCAGCCCTTCAATTCATTAGACCTTACTTATTTTTGGTATCCAAACGAGAACCTGACTCTGAAGGCCAAAGTTCAAAATCTGTTGGATGAGGCTTTTGAGTTGGAACAGGGTGGGGTGGTTGTGTTTTCGGAAGAACCAGGCTTGGGTATAAGTCTCAACGTGAAGTACGAGTACTAATACAAATTGCTACCGTCCGAAATGAACGCACTGGGAACAATAATAATAAGCCCAGCGCGTTTTTTTTTATGCGGCCAAACGGTATCCGAGCCCGCGCACAGTTTCGATGATGTGATCCCGGCCTGATGGTTTCAGGATTTTTCTTAGTCGCAGCACATGAACATCGACCGTCCGCTCTTCCACGTAAACGCTCCTGCCCCAGACCCGATCTAGCAGCTGGCTTCTGTCGAATGCCCTGTTGGGGTTTCTCATAAATAGCTCGAGTAACTTGAACTCGGTTGGTCCTATGGTCACATCTTTGTCATTGATATACAGGCGGTGACTGTTAAGGTCCAGACGAATGCCTGCCGCTGATAGCGAGTTATCGCTAGGGGCTCCAGTTCTTCTTAAGAGCGCCTTGATACGAGCCATGAGCTCCTTGGGAGAAAAGGGTTTCGTTACGTAGTCGTCTATTCCTACTTCAAAACTTCGAAGTTTATCCGCTTCTTCTCCACGCGCGGTCAGCATGATAATCGGGAGATCTTTGGTCAGATCATCGGAGCGCAATTTTTTAGCAAGGTCGATACCGTCCATACCTGGCAGCATCCAGTCGATGATGATTAGCTCGGGTATCCCGCGGTCTAGTATCTTGAGTGCGTCTTCCGCACTTTCTGCTTCATAAATGTCGAAGCCAGATCTAGAGATCGTAAATTCGAGAAGATCTCGAATATCGGGTTCATCTTCTACAACTAGAATGTAAGGCGCCATTTAAGTTCCGTATCCTTCATACACCACAAGCTTGCTACTAAATTATGACAATATTATTAAGCATGCACCAATTTTGTACTTAGATTTCAAATGAGTCATGTTTTGTGACCCTTATCCTATTTGTCATGTAAATGTCACATATTTGCCATATTAAGTTCACGTAACTGCCACGATATATTCATATTTCGTAGCTAGGATGGTTCTCCAACATAACTGTTTTTGTGTAAGTTATATGAAATTTGTTAAGTTGCTTTGGTTGTCGTTAATTTTTTCGACTCCTGTACTAGCCAATGAGCCTGGTTATTCCCAAACTTCAGGGAATTATTGCACTGGTGGCGTCGAAGACAGGAAACTCATCGTTCCTGAGGAGTTGGTTAGCAATGTCTTTAAACAGACTACGGTGTTTTCTTGCGTTTTAAGTGGCGGCAGGGCGGACACGATGCCCGACCTGCCAGATTACTCAAAGCCAGCGGAGTTATTGGTTTAGAGTAACTTCCCCCTTGTTAATGCTTTAATAGGTTCTTAACGCGTATCCCTTGGAAAGCATGCACTCCTTATACTCCGAGAATTGCTCGCTTTCTTTCTCGAATCTATTTTCTGTCGATCCGCTGTCATTTAGGCAGCCATAGTTGTCGAGTCGATACTCGCTAGTCGTTGCCTCGTCAGAAGACCAGCTGTGTGTCGGAGCAGAATGGTCAATCGATGCGCAACCAACAAACATGACCATTCCAATAACTGTATAGCTAAACTTTAACATATCAGTTCTCCTTGTTCCTTTCTGAGCTTTGAATGAAAGATAACACAGAGATTTAAATATTACAATAAGATGACAATATTATTACAAAAATATGACAGTTATTGGGCTCCACTTTGAGAGCGATTTCTTCGAGGTATTAAGAAAAAACATAAAAATCATATAGTTAGGTTCTAATTATTCATTTGACCGTATCAATCGTAAAGAAAGTTGAAATATTACAGAACACATGCCCGAGCCACTTCCGGTTTTATATTGTCATAATTTAGTCACATATCGCCAGTAGTGTGTGGGCTTGCATCCGCATATAGAGTGACTGGGGAAGAACTTGGAATATGAATTAATCCTGCTAGGCCTAGCGGTCTTGTTTGGGCTTTATATGGCTTGGGGTATCGGGGCAAATGACGTTGCTAATGCGATGGCAACGTCTGTTGGTTCTAGGGCTATAACCATCAAGCAAGCAATCATTATCGCCGCGATATTTGAGTTTTTAGGAGCGTTTTTAGCGGGCGGAGAAGTTACCGCCACGATTCGCAAAGGCATTATTGATTCTGATGTTATCAATGATGCGAACGTATTAGTGTATGGGATGCTTTCGGCGTTGTTAGCTGCAGCGGTTTGGCTGACGATTGCCTCTCGATTTGGATGGCCGGTGTCGACAACACATTCGATTGTTGGCGCGATAGTCGGGTTCGCGCTTGTGGCGGTTGGCACTGAGGCAGTTCATTGGGGCCAAATGGGAATGATTGCGTCAAGTTGGGTGACTTCACCCGTCGCGGCTGGAATATTGGCCTTTCTCTTAATAATGTCCGTACAAAAGTTTATTTTTGAGACAGATAATCCTGAGCTACAAACGCGTAGGCTCGTTCCTGTTTACATATTTTTAACGGTTACGGTTATATGCTTGGTAACCTTTCTTAAAGGACTAAAGCACGTCGGATTAGAGATCCAGGATGTGACAGCAGTCCTACTTTCCTTAGTTTGTGGCATTTTGATTGCTTTGGTGAGTGCTTTCTTTATTAGGAAGATACCCGTAGGTAGTGATGTGTCTAGTGATGCATCGGTAGAGGATAATATTGAGAGAATTTTCGCGTTGCTGATGATTGTCACGGCAAGTGCTATGGCCTTCTCTCACGGCTCCAATGATGTAGCCAACGCGATCGGACCCGTAGCAGCGATTCTATCTATTTTAGACAGCGGCGAGATCGCTCAGTCTTCACCAGTTCCTGTTTACGTCTTGCTGATCGGCGCGGTTGGTATCGTAATAGGACTGGCTACTTTTGGCGTGCATGTGATCAAAACTGTTGGAACGAAGATTACCGAGCTTAGGCCCAGTCGTGGTTTCGCAGCTGAGCTAGCTGCTGCGTCGACAGTTGTCTTTGCCAGTTACAGCGGCATGCCGATCTCCACAACCCACACCTTGGTTGGAGCCGTATTGGGGGTGGGCTTGGCGCGGGGTCTCGCCGCGTTGGATTGGGGTGTAGTCAGGAATATATTTGTGTCTTGGGTCGTTACGTTACCGGCAGGAGGGTTGCTGGCGGCGTTATTTTATCTGGCGCTGAGTAATATTTTTGCGTAATGCCTTTTGCATGTGCAACAGCTGAGTTAAAGCTCAAAGTCACAATAGAAAAGGCTGCCCTCGTTTACTCTACTTTTAACCTCTAGCTCCGAGTTATGTCTTCTGAGCACGTGTTTGACGATGGCGAGACCAAGCCCTGTACCGCCACGAGCCCTTGAATCTTTCATGTCTACTCGGTAAAACCTTTCTGTGATTCTGTCGATGTGTTCTTTAGCGATACCAATACCAGTGTCTTTGACCGATAGGCGCGCTTTAGAATCAGATAAACTTGCCCAAGAGATTTCGATGTCTGCGCCATCTGGGCTGTATCTCACCGCGTTGCTGATTAAGTTTGTGCACAAAGAGTTGAGCTCAGTAGCGATGCCTTTAATGGGTTTATCACAATCGTTGACGATACTAATTTTATCGCTTTCTGCTAGTAATCCTTGCACTTCGTTGCAGGCATTTCGAATTACGTCGTTCATGTTGATTTCGTCCATCTCTGGAGGGACCGGGTTCGACTCCAATTGAGTGAGTAATAATAAATCCTGGACCAGCGATTCCATTCTAGATACTGGCGCGCTCAATTTGCTTATCAGCGATAATCTCAATTCGTCCGGGGCTGATTCATCGACCATTGTCTCCAGATAACCTTTGACCACGGTGAGCGGCGTACGCAGCTCGTGCGATACGTTGGCGACGAAGCTCTGGCGCATAGTGAGTAGCCGGTTAAGAGTTGTGATGTCTCGGACGACGATGACCTTGGTGTCCTTGTCGACGTTGAACAATCTGGCTTCTAAGGTCGAATCCTTTTGTATTGGAGAGGTGAACTCTAGAGGCTCTTGTTGAGCTGTTTTTCGGACGTAATTGCTTAGCCGAGGGACCTCAATAAGGTCTTCCAGGGAGCTGCCAATTGAGTCTTCAGGAAACCCTAACAGAGATTGAGCGGACTCGTTAGAGGCTTCGACGATCAACAGGTTGTTGATGATAACAACGCCATCGGGAATGACCTCGGTGAAGAACTCTAGATCTCTCAAGCGCGCTTTAAGACGGCTTTGATCTGATTTTTTCTTGGATTCTCTATCGAGCTCCGTCGTTTCCAGATTTTCCGACATGGTTCTCCTGATTACGTCTGATTGAGGGGAGGCCCGCGCGCTGGCTAATCAGATCCGATCGGCCAGCGAAGCCTTCATTCACGATGTTCGAATGCTTAACTTAAACCTCCATCGGTTTGAGGAGTTTCGGCCAGCTGTCGATGGAGTTTTCCATCGCCTCTCCGATCTCTTCTACCGTCCAAGGGCCCTCCATCGAGTCTTTCTCTGTGATCGTGTCGACCTGCCAGGATAAGAGTGAGACCCGGTTGCCGCTGACACAGAACTGCCTGCCGGTTACCTTTGCGGCGTCCGGCGTACAAAGCCAGACCACCGTCGGCGATACCTTTGCGGGGTCCATCCTTTCTGCGGTCTCGTCGGATTCCGGCATCAGGTCTTCCGTCATTCTCGATAGAGCGCCCGGAGCGAGGACGTTGACCGTGATCCCGTACTTCATCCCTTCGAGGGCGAGGACCCGCATAAACCCGGCCAGGCCCGCTTTGGCCGCCCCGTAGTTGGTTTGCCCGAAATTCCCTATCAGCCCCGACGTGGAGCTGGTCATGATGATGCGGCCGCCTTCGCCTTGTTCGAGCATTTGTGCCCAAACGTGTTTAGTGGCCAGATACGCGCCCCGAAGGTGGACCTCGATGACCGCGTCCCACTCCGCGTCGGTCATGTTCTTAAATGAACGGTCCCGTAATATGCCCGCGTTATTGATTAAAATATCGATCCTGCCGAAGTTATCGAGTGCGGCCTTTACCATGCCGGCGGCCGCGTCATCGTCTGTGACGGAGCCGTAGTTAGCGACTGCCGAACCGCCGGCCGCTTTTATCTCTTCGACCACACCGTCGGCCATGCTCGTGCCTGAGCCGGTCCCGTCTCGAGCCCCTCCTAGGTCGTTAACAACGACAGATGCTCCTTCTTTGGCGAGTAAGAGCGCGTGTTCTTTTCCAAGACCGCCTCCTGCTCCAGTAACGATCGCGACTTTACCGTCTAATTTCCCCATGACGTTCTCCTGGTATTGCTGTTAATAGGACCGGGGCATGTTGAGCACATGCTCGGCCACGAAACTTAATATTAAGTTGGTCGAGATCGGCGCTATCTGGTAGAGCCTGGTCTCTCGAAATTTTCGTTCAATGTGATACTCCTTGGCAAATGCAAAACCGCCGTGGGTTTGCATGCACACGTCTCCGGCCTTCCACGAGGCCTCCGAGGCGAGCATCTTGGCCATATTGGCTTCGGCTCCACAGGGCAGGCCAGCGTCGAAAAGCCTGGCAGCCTTGTCTACCATCAGGCTCGCGGCCTCCACCTCCGTGTAACATCTCGCGATGGGGAACTGGACGCCCTGGTTCTGGCCTATCGGTCTGTCAAAGACGTTTCGATCCGACGCGTAGGCGGACGCTTTGTCGATAAAGTAGCGGCCGTCTCCAACACACTCGGCTGCGATCAGGATTCGCTCGGCGTTCATGCCGTCCAGGATGACCTTGAAGCCTTTCCCTTCTTCACCCAGAAGGCTCTCGCTGGGTATCACGAGGTCATCGAAGAACAGCTCGCAGCTGTGGTGGTTGATCATCGACTCGATGGGCCGGATCTCGAGCCCGTTGCCCTGGGCTTTTTTCACATCGATTATAAATACCGAGAGGCCCTCGGTCTTTTTCTTGGTTTATTTTATGGCTTTGGAGTACGTAAATACACTATTTCAAATGCATTCGAAAATGGATCAAGTGGATCTTGGGAGCTCTTATTGAGCTTATTTTTAATTGCAATAATTATTGTCGGATTAAGATTTATTAGTCGATTCTTAATGTTTGGAAAACTAAAAGATGAAGTAAATGTACCTATTGACACATTTGTTTCTAGAGGAATTGAACTACTAAATTCTATTCCAAGGTTAATTTTAATTATTACTATTTCTGCTATTTTCACTAGAAGCATTTGGTTAATTATGACTATTATTGGTTTAACTTCTTGGACAGGG
>CAJWIY010000056.1 GCA_913042205.1 uncultured Gammaproteobacteria bacterium | reverse complement strand
CCGCTGTGCTTCTTAGTACCAACATAAACCTCATCCATTCGCGCATCTACAATCGCTCCCTCAGAACTCTTTGCCATATAGCCGAGGAGGGACAGTTGATCGATCGGTAAAACGCGCAAGGGTCGTACCAGATCCAGAGCATGCACAAAAGATACAGCCATCCTGAGCCCAGTAAAACTGCCGGGCCCATTTACTATAACTGCGTGGCTTACTTGTCTGATAGCGATACCAGCCTCATCGCAGATGGATCGCATCGTTTCCAACAAGACCTGATCATGACGTCCATCAATGGACTCTCGCGCAAACCAAGATCCACCGCTCTCTAACCCTACAGACATCCGATCACGTGATGCGTCAAGGTATAAACAATTCATTGGAAATTTTCCACCGGCCCGATGGCGCTTGGGTCAGACAACCACCCGCTCCATCCGAGGCCCAAGTCGCGTCAGTAACTCATAGGCTATTGTATGCGCTTTTACGGCTATCGTATCGATCGAGATAGTGGGTCCCATAATCTCCACCCACGTTCCCTGTTTGATGTTTGGGATAGCCGAGACATCGAGGGTCACCAGATCCATACTGACACGCCCCACAATTGGGCAAATTTGACCGTCGATGGCTACCTCACCTTGTCCGCTTAGTACTCGATGGTACCCATCGGCATACCCTATGCCGATAGTTGCCAGCTTGAGTTCGCGGGACGCCAAAAATGCTCCTCCGTACCCAACCGACTCACCCATGGCGATATCCTGTAACTCCATTACCTGAGCCTGCCAAGTTACCACCGGTTCGAAACCTTTTGGGTCGTTGGGGTCCGGTGAACCACCGTATAGACCAATACCTGGTCGTACCAGCTCAAAATGAAAAGCGGAACCCAGAAGAATACCCGCGGTGTTGGCAAGCGAGCTATTGGGACAGGCGCCACCCAACTCGTGCCGAATTAAATTAAAGTGCTCAAGTTGGGTCAAATTATCTGTACTCAATGGTTCATCAGCTTTCGCTAGATGACTCATTAACAAGGAAGGTTTGGATTGCTCAACCAGATCAAGCAATCGGTCCGTTTCGTAGTGTGGAATGCCTAGCCGTCGCATACCGGTGTCAACATGAACTGCTGGGTTTAAATGCTCAATCTTGGGGATCAATGCTTCCTCAGATCGATTGATCACCGGACGGATACGTGCTGATTTTGCGATTTCAAAATCGCCAGCATCAAACCCGTGAAATACATAAATCGTTGCATCATAAAGTAATTCACGGAGCGCCAGGGCCTCCTCGAGATACGCAACGAAGTATGTCTGACAACCTGCTTCCCATAGAACAGGTGCCGCGAATTCAAAACCAACACCATAGGCATCAGCCTTTATTGAGGCCGCGCACTCTGCACTACCTGAAACCGAAGACAGGCGCTGATAGTTTTGCGCCAACGCCTGTTTAGAGAGAATAAGCCGGGGCCTTCGGCTCACTGATCAGTCACCTTTGAGTTCCTCAAAAATATCGTCTCGAATGTCTTCAACTTGGCCCACACCCCGAACGCGTGAAATTTTTGGAGCAGTCTCTGGACTTGTCTTAGCCCATGAAGAATAAAAATGAATCAATGGTTCCGTTTGTTCGTGATAAACAGATAAACGATCTCGCACCACAGTCTCATTATCATCTTCACGCTGGATAAGTGGCTCACCAGTTTGATCATCATATCCATCTTTCTTTGGTGGATTATAAATGATGTGATACGTACGTCCTGATGCTAAATGAACACGACGACCAGCCATCCGTTCAATAATTTCGTCGTCGTCAACAGATACTTCAACCACATGATCAATAGCTATCTCCGAGTCACGAAGTGCTTCAGCTTGAGGAATCGTTCGGGGAAACCCATCAAATAAGCAGCCGTTCAAACAATCAGGCTGTTCTAAGCGTTCTTTCACTAAACCCACGATAATGTCATCGGATACCAAACGTCCGGCGTCCATTACTTCTTTCGCGACCAGCCCGAGAGGTGTTTCAGCGTTTACGGCAGCCCGCAACATGTCCCCTGTGGAAATTTGGGCAATTCCAAATTCCTCGCATATGTACTGAGCCTGGGTTCCCTTACCTGCGCCAGGTGCGCCTAACAATATCACCCGCATCTTCCACAGCTCTCCCCGTTCAAATAATGCAGACCGTAGCTGGGTTTCGGGTATTTAGGCAAGTTATCTAATGGTGCAATTAACCGGTATTCCGCATTCCAGCGGCAATTCCTGCAACGGACGCCATCAAAGCACGCTCGACCATTGGTTGTTCTGGCAACTCCCGATCGCGCCGCAACAACTCTGCCTGCAAGATGTGCAGCGGTTCTAGATACGGATGTCTTACTGCTAGAGAGCGGGCAATTGCTGGATCACGATCAAGTAACTTGTTCACCTGCTTGATCTCAGCAATGCTCTCGATCACTTGAGATAGTCGTGAGCGAGTCACCTCTCCGAGACGATGGGTACCGCCCGAAAGCACTTGCTCGTAATGTGCTGCAATGTCTAGATCCGATTTAGCCAGTACCATTTCAAGCATATCTACATATACCTTAAAGAAAGGCCAATCCGAATACATCGAGCGGAGTAACGGAAGCTGTCCTTGTTTGATTGCTGAGCCCAGAGCTTTGTCAGATCCTAACCAGGCTGGAAGCATCAAACGAATTTGCATCCATGCAAAAATCCAAGGAATTGCTCGCAAGCTCTCGATACCACCGTCAGCCCTCCGCTTAGCAGGACGTGACCCCAGGGGTAGCCTGCCTAGGGCGCCCTCAGGCGTAACCGTCCTGAAATGCGCAACAAAGTCAGGATCCTCTCGAACCAGGGCTCGATAAGATGCGACAGCCTGTTTTGATAGTTGCTCGATGGCTTGGATAAATTCCGCTTCTGGTCTTTTGGTAGGTCTGAGCGTCGCCTGCATTACAGAATGGACATAGCTTGTTAGAGTCTGTACCGCAAGGTCAGGTAAGCCGAACTTCCACCGAATCATTTCACCTTGTTCGGTCACACGAATGGCGTTATCTACCGAGCCCGGCGGCTGGGCGAGAATTGCACGATGGGCTGGTCCGCCACCGCGGCCCACTGTCCCGCCACGTCCATGGAATAGCACCAGTTTCACACCATATTTCCGAGCAATAGCGGCGAGCTGGTCCTGTGCTTTATATTGCGCCCATGAGGCTGCTAATGTCCCCGCATCCTTGGCCGAATCTGAGTAACCGATCATGACATGTTGAACGCCGTTAATTGCTTCGACGTAAGCTGGATCAGACAGCAAGGACCCTATCACCTGGGACGCACGTTCTAGGTCATCTAGCGTTTCAAAAAGTGGGACAGCCGGTAACTGGTTAGCGACACCACAGGCTTTCTGCAGCAGCATCACGGACAGAATATCGGAAGGCTGCTTCGCCATCGAGATTACATAACTTCCCAAACTTGTGGGATCGGCATCCGCAATCACAGAGCACGTGGCGAGCACCTCTGCAACTTCGTCAGAAGGCTCAAACTCATCCGGGATCAGCGGCCGAGGATTCGAAAGTTCATGCTTCAGAAAATCGCAGCGCTTCGCTTCATCCCAACCTAGATAATCTCCCACCTGAAGAGCCTCAGCAATTGCTGCGACCGCGGCCGAGTGACGACCTGATTCCTGCCGAATATCTAGGGTAACCAGATTAATTCCAAACGTTGAAATCCGACGCAACGTGTCTAGCAGATAACCATCGGCAATTTCACCCATTCCATTCGCGTGCAGTGACTCCCAAATTAGCAGCATGGGGTTAAAAAGGTCTGCAGTTTCACGAATTCGACTGCATCGATCGACGGTTTCGCCACGTAATTTGGCTTCAATCTCTAACCGTAATAACAGAATCTCATCTCGTAGATCTTTCAAAACTCTGCGATAAGGCTCAACTTCATCCAAGCCCGCGAGCTGCCGCAACGCAAGGGTTGCGTCAGACATCGATAGATCCTGAACCAAGCCGGTCAGATCATTGTAGTAAAGATCCGCAGCAACCCACTGGCGCAACAGAAGAACTTCTCGGGTCACCTCATGGGTAACGTTGGGGTTCCCATCACGGTCACCGCCTATCCACGAACAAAAGCGAACTGGAGCAACCGAGGGTGGCAACTCTTGCCCTGCGACTAATGCCACTTGAGTACTCAATTCTCTCAAAAAATCGGGGACTGCTCGCCACAATGAGTTCTCGATCATTGCAAAACCCCACTTGGCCTCATCGATTGGAGACGGACGGGTAGCACGCATATCGTTGGTATGCCAGCACTCGCTAATTAAGCGTTTCAAGCGACGTTTAATATGTGCATCACGACGTGGCGACAGGGCACCACCGTCAAACTCCGACAAACATTCAGCAATTTTCTCGTATTTCTGAATAAGTGTTCGACGCATAGACTCAGTTGGATGAGCTGTTAAAACCAAATCTATCCGCATCTCAGACAAGGTTTCTAGAATCGTTCCCGGTTTACCGGTCTCGCAGATTGAGGCGAATAGGTCGGGTATCGCTGATTCGTCCAGATACGGATCGCTGTCATCGAAATCACCGCGCGTCTTTCGAACATGATGGTGTTGCTCGGCAATATTCGACAGATTCAAAAACTGAGTAAACGCACGCGCAACCGAGACCAACTCCTCATCATCGAGTTCTTTGACTGCATCGATCAACAAATCACGAGCGGTCTCTTTACCCTGGTGAACAGACTTGGAAAGACCACGTAGCCGCTCGATGCGCTGCAGAAAAGCACCACCCCGATCAGTTACCATAATCTGGCCGAGTAGCTCACCCAGCAGTCTGACGTTATCCCTCAGTGACGGATGCAATTCCATAACTTCCAATCCTGTGGAGTAAATTTGGTTCAGACAGTTTTCGCCTGCTCCCAAAGTCCATTTCTTTCGTTATCGGTTGCGATCGTCAGGTCGATCCCTTGCTCACGAGCCATCTGAGTGACTACCCTGATACGGGATTCAAATTTTCGTGTAGCGAGGCGAAGCGCCTGCTCACTGTTTACGTTAAGATGCCTTGCGAGACCCACCATTGTAAAGAGCAAGTCACCAAATTCTTCGAGAATAGCGTCTGGGTTTTGTTGACAGCGCGCCTCTTCCAGCTCGCAGAGCTCCTCGGTCATTTTTGACAGCACTCCCTCTGTTGATGACCAATCGAATCCTATAGAGGTTGCACGTTTCTGTATCTTTTGCGCACGTGTCAACGCAGGAGATCCCACGGGAATATCATCAAAAAGGTCCAATTGGCCTCGATCTGCCCGTTCTTCACCCTTTTTCGCCTCCCATGCTTGCTTGACCGACTGCATGGACGACGGCTTACTATGTCCAAAGCTTTCGAGGGTAGCATCGTGAAAAACATGAGGATGACGAGATAGTAACTTTGAAACGGCGCTGTGAATAACTTCTTCCAGCGAGAACCGTTCGTCTTCTTCAGCCAGTCGTGCATAAAAAACTACCTGAAAAAGTAAATCACCGAGCTCTGAGCAGAGTTCGTCAAGGGCCCCTCTTTCGATTACATCAGCGACTTCATAGGCCTCCTCCAGCGTGAAAGGGATAATACTCTTATAGGTTTGCTCTCTATCCCACGGACAGCCGTGATTCGGGTCTCGCAGACACGCCATTAAGTGGATCAAATCATCGAGCCGATAGGTCATGCGCCACGAATCCGCTTGGCTACAATCACATTATGAATTCTCTGTACCCGATCCAGAACATTGGATAAGTGCGGTAATCCATCCACCTCTATCGACAGCTGCAATCGGGCCGTATGTGCTGACGAATCAGATTGGGTCGACATCCCGGTCACATTTACACGCTCATTGGCGAGCACTGACGTTACATCACGTAGCAATCCTTGACGGTCATAAGCGCTAATTTCTATTTCTACAGGATAGGTTTCGACCTGTTTCTCACCCCAGGATACCTCGATAATCCTTTCCGGCTGCTCATCCTCTAGCGACAACACGTTCGAACAATCATCTCGGTGAATACTGACACCGCGGTTTTTGGTTATGAAACCAACGATCGCATCGCCGGGAACTGGATGACAGCAGGTCGCGATTTGTGTCAGTAGTCTTCCCACGCCCCGGATCTGAATTCCGTCTGTACGCTCCTGCGGCGATGCCTGTCGCGGTTCAAGGTCCAGCTCTCGTTGTGTCATACCAGACAAACGACTGACCGCACCGACCACTTGCGACACCCTAATATCACCGGCCCCAACCGCAGCATACAAGTTTTCAGTCGAACGCAGGTTGAGGGACTCTAACACCACATTTAAATCAAATGAGCCCAAAGCCAATCGTTTGATCTCAGAATCAATCAACTGTTTACCGGCTGAGATATTTTGATCCCGATCTAACTGTTTGAACCACGCCTGAACCTTGGCTCGCGCGCGCGACGTTTTAAGATAGCCGAGGCTTTGGTTTAGCCAGTCTCGGCTGGGGCGCGCGTCATTCTGTCGTAAAATATCAACCTGATCACCAACTTTCAGTCGGTATGTCAGAGGTACGATTTTCCGATTAACCTTGCAACCTCGACAAGAATGACCAACCTGAGTATGAACCTTGTATGCAAAGTCAAGCGGTGTCGAGCCGACTGGGAGATCGACCACGTGTCCATCACGCGTGAACACATAAATCCGATCCTCAAGAACATCCTGTCGCAACGCATTAGATAATTCTCGAAGATCCCCCACCTCATCATGCCAATCTAGCACCTGCCTCAACCACGCGATCTTCTCCTCGTACGCTTCGCCACTGATTTCGGTGTCAGTACCTTTATATTTATAGTGCGCACAAACGCCATACTCGGCCTCATCATGCATTTGCTGGGTTCGAATTTGGACTTCAATAACCTTCCCTTGAGGACCAATCACCGCGGTATGAAGCGACCGGTAACCGTTCGGTTTGGGTGAAGCAATGTAGTCATCGAACTCGTGCGGAATACTCTTATAGGCTCCATGAACGAGACCGAGCGCTGCGTAGCAATCACGAATCGAATCAACCAATATACGAACCGCGCGCACATCATAAATTTGTGAGAAATCGACCTGCTTACGCTGCATTTTCCGCCAGATTGAAAATATGTGCTTGGCTCTCCAGGTGAGATCAGCACGAACTTTTTGGGATACTAGCGTTTGCTGAATTGAATCTACCAGTTCCTCTATGTAGCGCTCCCGATCTTCTCTCCGCTCTGCCAGTTCTTTAGCAATCTGCTTGTATCCATTTTCGTCAAGATAGCGAAACGACAGGTCCTCAAGTTCCCACTTCAGGTGTCCGACACCTAGCCGGTGCGCAAGTGGTGCGTAGACATCAGACACCTCACGAGCAACTTTCAGGCGCCGCGCGTCACTGGCAGATTTCACTGCCCGGATTGCTGCTGTGCGCTCTGCGAGCTTAATCAGCGCCACGCGGACATCATCGATTACTGCAACCAGCATCCTACGCACTGCGTCGGTCTGGTTCTCAGCCGCACCCAAAAATAACGTGGGAGTGTCTTGATGTGTCTGGCTAATGATCGCCATTTGTTGAACACCTTCAATCAAGCGCGCTACGGTTCTACCGAACTGATGCCTTACATCCCGTAAGTGAAGCCGCTCAATCCGGACCGATCGATACAAGAGCGCAGCGACGAGCGCATCCTCATCAATCGGCATCATCGATAGAATATCGGCCATCTCAAGACCAAATTGATAGGCATCAGGTCCCTTCCAATCTATGGCGGCCCCATCCGCTCTCTCAAGACGATGAGTCAGACCAATCGCTTCATGGAGCTTCTCAGCAGATTCTAGGTGTGCCTGGCGTGCAAAACGTTCAGCCCAATCCTCAAGCGACAAATCAGAGTCAAGCTGGATAGGATGGAGCTCACGCGCTTTAACCACGTGACCCCCGTTTTACAAACAATGCCATGGATTCAATGTGAGCAGTGTGTGGAAACATATCCAGCATCCCTAGGTGCGTCATTGAATATCCGCGATCTACCAGAATCCGGGCATCTCGCGCGAGAGTGGTTGGATTGCAGGATACATAAAGGATACGGTCGATCTGTTTCAAAGATAAGTCTTCCAATACCTCTTTCGCCCCTGACCGCGGAGGATCGACGATCATTACATCGTAGTTCTCTTTGGCCCAGCTCTGAGCCGAGACCGTGTCAGTCAAATCAAAAGCAACCGCCCGTATATTATCCAAAGAATTATGACGAGCATTCTGCAAAACTCTCTCGACCATCGTAGCCGACACCTCGACGCCAACCACTTCGGCACATCGCGTGGCCGCGGCCAATGTAAAGTTGCCAAGACCGCAAAACAGATCCAACACACGCTCGGATCCTTGGAGGTCAAGTAACGCCATCGCTTGGATTATCATGGCTCGATTGACTGCGCCGTTTATTTGAGTGAAGTCGGTAACTGCGAACTGATACTCTAGACCGAATTCCCCTACCCTGTAGGTCAGAAATTGTGTTCCGTAAGAGGGCCACAAACGCGTTACACTTTCAGGTCCTTTTGGCTGGACGTATACATGCCAGCCGGTTTTTTTCCCCAGTGAAGATAGATGTTCGCAATCACCTTCGTTCAGAGAATCAAGATGACGCACAACTATTGCCACAGTGTCGTCCCCTGCTACGACTTCGATTTGTGGAATACGATCTGGTGCCGATAATGATGCGATCGCTTCCTCCAGTATAGAGAGCGATAGCCCGATACGCGGATCTAGAATTGGGCACGCATCAATATCTGCAATAAAATTGGAGGCACGTTCCCGGAATCCAATCAATAATCGGTTCTTTGCTTGGACCCAACGCACGCCCATCCGCGCGCGCCGTCGATAACCTAGCGTCGAGCCAGTCAGTGTCGGTAAATATGCCACCTTGTTCAAAGGCACTCCCTCACGGCTCATCAATTCATCGAGTGTCTGGCGTTTGTGCTCGAGTTGGGCGTGGTGAGGAAGATGTTGTAACGAGCAGCCGCCACAGATCGAGGCGTGTGTACACTCAGGTTGGGCTCGCAAGGTAGAGGCAACCAAAATGTCCTTTGCAATTGCTTCAGCGGTTCGTGATGACTTCCCAATCACGCGGACGGTGGCCAATTCCCGAGGCAATGCACCATCCACAAACAATATCCGTTCGCCCCAGCGCGCTAGCCCGCGACCCTCATGTGACAACTTTTCAATACGAATCGGAAAGTCTGGAATTTGCTTACGACGTCGGGTTTTCCGTGGAGTACTCCGACTCATCGAGGAAATAGATCCGTGGACAGATAACGGTCACCGCGGTCACAAATAATGCAGACCACGACGCCTTGGTCTAATTCCTTTCCTACACGTAGTGCGCCACAGACGGCTCCACCTGCGCTAACTCCACAAAAAATACCTTCCCGCGCAGCAAGCTGTCTTGCCATGTCTTCAGCCTCACTCTGATCAATGTCCAAGATAACGTCCACGCGAGTTGGATCAAAGATTTCTGGCTGGTATTCAATCGGCCAGCGACGTATACCGGCAATTTTCGATCCATCACTTGGCTGCAAGCCGACAATAGTCACTTCCGGATTTTGCTCTTTCAAATATTCTGAGACGCCCATAATAGTTCCTGTTGTACCCATGGCGCTTATGAAGTGCGTTACTTGACCATCGGTATCCTTCCAGATTTCTGGACCTGTGGTCTCGTAATGAGCCCGCGGACAGTCAGGATTTGCAAACTGATTCAATACACGTCCCTGCCCGTTTTTCTCCATATTGAGGGCAAGATCGCGGGCACCCTCCATTCCTTCCGTTTCAGAAACGAGGATCAACTCGGCACCGTAAGCAGTCATCGCACGCTTCCGCTCATCCGAGAGGTTGTCGGGCATAATGAGTGTCATGCGGTAGCCAAGGATCGCACCGACCATAGCTAGCGCAATCCCCGTATTGCCGCTAGTTGCCTCGAGGAGTCTATCACCGGGTTCTATCTCACCACGTTCTTGAGCGCCCTGTACCATGCGGAAGGCGGGTCGATCCTTCACCGATCCAGCTGGGTTATTCCCCTCCAATTTGCACAAGATGGTGACGTCTGGAGAAAAGTCCTCACCCAGACGCTGAAGCCGGACCAGTGGGGTATTACCGAGAGTCGATTCAATGGTTGGATATTTCACGCAGCCTCCTGTGGCGCGCTAGCATAACGCACTCAGGTTCTAAAGACTTGTGGTATCAATCGAATTCCAGCGGTTGACGGAAATATCGCTCATAATGCGCCTCGGAAATCGCTAGGAGTTCGCTCTGGATCCGCTCCCAAAGATCGCCATTTGTCAGGGACTCGGCCTCTGGGAGCTTTACCAGCCCCAAATCGGAAAGCCTAGCAAACCGTCCGCCGGTCTGCCGAAACAAGTCATATACCCAACATTCTGGCGGCTGATATTTATGATATCTCAATCCGTGGGTCTCCAGCATCGTTCGTAGTCGACTAGCGTCGACTATCACCACGTACCGGTTGACGATACTAGACGTCAGTTCGCCCAACCGACGCAGAATCGCCGTCTTCTGCAGATCATCATACCTGTTCCAGTCAACTATCTCGTGGGCAAAACGTTTGCACCCTCGACACACTAGATCGCCATAGGTCGTCGAGCAAATACCCACGCAGGGTGTTCGTTTATTTAGCTGCATGATGCTCTCGCTGTCACTTAAGATTGGTTGTGAAGGTCCAGAACATTCGTATCCACCAAAAAGCTCAGCTCTTGTTGGCGCTTAGAGGCATCGTTCCTAGCCACCGACAGCCTAGCAAGATAATCCGCTCCTACGTCGCCAGTGATGTATCTGCCGTCGAATGCCGAACACTCGAAGTCTCGCACGTGTGGATTACCTTCGTGACAACTGTTTTTTAGATCTTCTATGGACTGATAGATCAACCAGTCGGCACCAATAATGTGCGCCACTTCATCCTCGGTCCTCTGATGCGCGACAAATTCATTAGGAGCAGGCATATCAATGCCATAGACGTTTTGATATCGCAGTGCAGGCGCTGCGCTGGCCATGTAGACTTTCCGCGCACCCGCTTCTCTGGCCAGCTGAATGATTTGAGTAATGGTCGTACCGCGTACGATGGAATCATCGACCAGCAGCACATTCTTCCCCTTGAATTCCAAATCTATGGCATTCAGTTTTTGTCTGACGGAGTCGCGGCGCTGCTTTTGCCCAGGCATGATAAATGTTCTGCCGATGTAACGGTTCTTGACGAACCCCTCGCGAAACTTCGCGCCCAGCTCGTGGGCCATCGGCAAG
>CAJWIY010000055.1 GCA_913042205.1 uncultured Gammaproteobacteria bacterium | reverse complement strand
TCATATTTTGGTTCGAGAAATTCATCGCGACCCTTGATGGTAACAACTAGTCCTTCACTAATAAAAGCATCGACTACTTCAATGGCGGCTGAAAGAACACCACCTGGATTATTTCTCAGATCTAGAATTAGACCTTTGAGTTTCTCCTGAGATTGAAGTTTACTGATGGCTTTAACCAAGTCAGAGCCAGTCCTGTTCTGAAATTGAGAGATCCGGATATATCCAATTCCGTGTGGAAGTATTTCATATTTGACACTCGTGACACGAATCACTGCTCGCTCAAGAGAGATAGTCAATTCTTTTGCTTCCCCATCGACTTTCCGGAGTATGTTGAGTTCCACTTCGGAACCGATTGGTCCACGTAGTATCTCGACCGCTTTTCGTAGGTCTATATCGCGTACGGTCTCATTATTCACGTGTGTGATGATATCCTTAGCAAGGATTCCAGCGCGCGATGCAGGCGAGTCGTCGATCGGCGCAATCACTTTAATCAAACCGTCTACCAAGTCCATTTCAATCCCAATGCCGCCAAATGAGCCTGTGGTCGAGTCTCTGAGGCTCGACACATCGCGTGGCTTTAAATAACCTGAATGTGGGTCGAGCTTGGTTAGCATTCCATTGATAGCGTGATTGAGGAGCGTTTGATCATCAATCTCCTCCACGTACTCGCCCTTGATGTGTTCATACACTTCAATAAATGCACGGAGCGCCTCGAGAGATTCGACGTCTCGTGTCTGTTCATCCGCTTGACTAAACAAGGATAAAGAAGTCGAGAGCAGAAAACCCAGAATGCTTTGTGTCGTTTTCATTATATTCTCAGTTTAACCATGAACTTGGGTTCACCGCTTTTCCATTTCGGGTCACTCCAAAATATAGTGCTGCCACGTCCAGACTACCTGTATTCCCGATAATCGCAATCACCTGTCGTGCAAGTACAGATTGGCCTGTCTCAACTTTTAAGCTTTGATTGTGTCCATAAATAGTCGCGTGATCATCATCGTGGGCGATTACGACTACCAGACCATATCCAAGCAGGTACCCTGCATAAGCTACCTTGCCTGCCTGCACTGCTCTAACTTCGCTGTTGTTTGTGGCGCCAATTACGAGTCCTTGCCAATCACCGAATCCGTCCTGTCGATTTTGTCCAAAGCGCCGCAAAACACGACCATCGACAGGCCAACGCATCTTGCCCTTTAGGGACTCAAGGGCCGCCCCTTTGGATTTCAGTTTTAGTGTTCTGATTCGCTGATCTAGAAATTCTAGGTCGGAATTAAGTGCATCCTCACGTTGCTTTTTGGTTTTTAGGGTCCGAGTCACACTCGCAAGCAGTTGTTTCTGGTCACGGGTTCTCCGGGATAGTGCGTTACGCTTGCTCTCTAGATCCATCGAGACTCTTTGCATCTTTTCTAAGTTTTGTTCTTGCTCAATTAGTAAGTTTTTTAAATCGGCGGCGGTCGCCTTGATGTCAGAAACGCTCCGTTTGCGAGCATCCAGCAAGAATGGTAAGTAGTCTGATAACTTGCTGTCGCTTTGCGAGTTGGGTTTGAAAGTCTTTCCAGTTACATAATAAGCGACTAGTTCATGGCGGTAGTAGTCAATTGCGGTACTGGCTTGCGTGGAGACTACTTGGATTTCTTCCATTGTTTGTTTTTGTGTGCTTCGCAGTTCACGCACTAGTCTTTCGGACTTGGCGACTGCTAGGGTTAGGTTTGCAGATTCAGTATTCAAACGGCTGAGTTCAGATTTAATAATATCTAATTTTTTAGTATCCAACTGAACATCGCTCTTTAAGGTTTTGAGGAGTTGTTCAGCGAGTTGTCTCTGTTGTTCGGCGTCTTTAATTTCGTTTGCCTGGCTTTGAACGCTCCAGATGGTGATCGATAACCAGATCAGAATAGGCATCAGAAAATCAGAAGCGACCGACCAGACATTTCGATAGGCGGGTCGATATTGAGTAAGGCGAGAACAGTAGGTGCCACATCCTCTAGAGCACCATTGGCAAGCTTGGCTGCGTTCACCGGATTTGAGGCAAGCCAAATTGGTACCGGTCCATTTGTATGTGCGGTAAATGGTTGCTCATTTTCTAGATCAAACATCTGTTCTGCATTTCCATGGTCTGCCGTAATCAGACAAGCTCCGCCTACCGATTCACAAGCTCTAACAACAAGATTTACGGAATGATCCAGTGCTTCCACAGCTTTTATGGCAGCCTGAAAGTTTCCGGTGTGTCCGACCATATCACCGTTGGCAAAATTACAAACAATCAAATCAAAGCGTTTTTGCGTGATCGCACCAACAAGGAAATCGGTAATTTCGGGTGCGCTCATTTCAGGCTTTAAGTCGTAGGTGGTAACTTTTGGCGAGGGTATCAATTCGTGGTGCTCACCAGGTAAGACTTGTTCGCTGCCACCACTAAAGAAAAAAGTTACGTGGGCATATTTTTCGGTTTCTGCGATTCGGAGCTGTGTCAAGCCTGCTTGTGACACAACCTCACCCAGTGTGTTTGAGTATATTTCCGGCGGAAACGCTACTCGTACACTCAGGTCATCAGCGTATTGCGTCAATGTCGATACATTGGGTGCAGTTATCCAGTTCGGACGATTCAGTTCAGATAGTGTGGGTGCAGTTAATGCTTTGGTGATTTGACGCGCCCGATCAGCGCGGAAGTTCATAAGTATTACGACATCTTCCGGACGCAATTCCCATGACTCGCCCAAGCGCGTTGCTTTAACAAACTCGTCACTTTCGCCTCGTTGATAAGCTTGTCGCAAACCTTCGACAGCTGTTCCGGCTGAATATTCAGCTTGGCTCTTCGTGATCAGATCGAAAGCACTTTGGATGCGGTCCCAGTTGTTATCTCGGTCCATCGCGTAGTAACGACCGCATAGACTCGAGAATTTGTAGTTGGTGTGAACGGTTTCTAATCTTTGGAAGCGAATCATAGACGTTTCGGCGGACTTGGGGGGCATATCCCGCCCGTCAAGGAAAGCGTGTAACCGAGTCATTGGAACATTTAGCGTGTCGGCTAGCCCGATCATTGCTTCAATATGGTCTTCGTGGCTGTGCACTCCACCAGGGCTCAATAAACCGAGGACATGCAGTGTGCCGCCTTGATCTTTTGCCTGTCGGCATGCGCTGACTAGTACTTCGTTCGTATCGAAGCTGCCCTCATCTATTGCCCTGCTGACACGGGTGAAGTCTTGGTAAATAACTCTTCCTGTTCCGAGATTCATGTGACCAACCTCAGAATTACCCATTTGATCTGCTGGCAAACCGACCGCTTCGCCAGATGTCTGTAATTGGGCATGGGGCACACTTTCCGTCAGTCGGTCAAATGTGGGTGTGTTTGCATGATGGATGGCGTTGTCATCCGCTGCCTCACGGAGTCCAAATCCGTCCAAAATCAAAAGTACAACGGGTTTCGGTCGCATGTATTGGTCCAGAATTTATCGAATCGTACGGATCTCGACAAAGAACTAACGAGGGATCCGTGACTTCGCCAGCGACATCATTATACTCGACGTCTTAATTTGGATCACGGTCTCTCGTAATTTATGCAAAATTTTATCGGATTTGTAGAGGAAAACTGGGTACTCATCGTGTTGTGGATATCGGCGGCAGGAACGCTGTATTACACAGAGACGAAAAAGGCAGGTAAATCAGTGAATACCACTGAAGCGACGCGCATGATAAATCGTGAGAATGCGTTGATTTTGGATATTCGAGAAACGCAAGAGTTTATAAAAGGCCACATCGCTGGCGCATACAACCTTCCTGCTAGTGTTGTTGAAAAAAAACTATCAGAGCTGAATCGTTATAAGACTTGTCCGGTCGTTGTTGTTTGTAAAATGGGGACGTCGGCCGGGTCTGTAGTAAAAAAACTTAAGAATCAGGGTTTTGAGCAGGTAGTTCGGTTGGCAGGAGGTATGGCTGAATGGACGGCAGCTTCGCTTCCAGTAAAAAAAGGAAAGTTGTCTTGACAAAGGTGCTGATGTATACCACCGGTTTTTGTCCATACTGTGTAATTACAAAGCGACTCTTTGATGATTTAGGCGTGCCGTATAACGAAGTTAGGATTGATCTAGATCCAAGCAAGCGGCGAACGATGATGGAGATCTGCCAGCGGCAAACAGTTCCGCAAGTTTTTGTCGGTGATCGCCATATTGGGGGTTGTGACGATACACAGGACGCGCTCCGTTCAGGACACCTTAAAGTTTGGTTAGAGGAAGTAGGTATTCATGTCTGAGGAAGCAGAACAAAACTTTTCAATCGCGCGAGTTTACACAAAAGATTTGTCGCTTGAGTCACCCAAGGTGCCGCAAATTTTTGAGAAGCAGTGGGAGCCGAAGTTAAGTCTTGAGGTAGATGTCATAAATGCGCAGCTGAATGAAACGCTGTACGAGGTGATTTTGAAGCTTGGTGTAACCGTTCAAACAGACGACCAAGTTGCGTTTTTAATAGAGATTCAACAAGCCGGGGTGTTCGTTTTACAGGGATTTGAGGATGCGACAGTTGAACATATTTTAGGTTCTATGTGTCCAAATATTTTGTTCCCTTATGCTCGTGAGACGATTGATTCGCTAGCTGTTAAGGCAACGTTTCCTGCTCCCATGCTTGCGCCTATTAATTTTGATGCTTTACTCGAGCAACGAAAGCAGCAAAAGACAAACTAATCGTCGCTTGAATCTGAATCCGTGAATCCAAGTTCTTTCAGTTTACGGGTTAGGGTGTTTCTCCCCCAACCTAATTTTTCAGCGGCCTCCTTCTTCCTGCCGGCGGTGTCTGTTAAGGCGACTTCGATCAATGTTCGCTCAAATTCCAGGGTTAGCTTGGGGATTACCTCACCTTCGTGTGATTTGATAAGACTCGCTGCACGTTCCCGCAAAAGTCCGGTCCATGTCAAAGTATTTCTCGGCACGCCACCGGCAGGTGAGTTGATCTCAGGCGGCAAGTCTTGTTTTTGAATCTGTGGGTTTGGAGCCATGACCGATAGCCAACGACACATATTTTCAAGTTGACGCACATTACCCGGCCAATTGAAGTCTGACAGCGCTCGCTTAGCATCGTCACCTAAATGTTTCGTTTCGGTATTAATCTCCCGCGCAGCGACTGCAAGAAAGTGCTCGGCTAGGCTTGGTACATCCTCTCGACGGTCTCTTAAGGCCGGGAGTTGAATACGGATAACGTTGAGGCGATGGAACAGATCTTCGCGGAATGAGCCCTCGCGAACACACTCATCTAAATTTTGATGTGTCGCAGCAATGATACGAACATCAACCCTCACAGGCGATGCTCCACCGACCCGGTAGAATTCGTTGTCTGCCAGCACACGCAATAATCGCGTTTGCGTTTCAAAAGGCATATCTCCTATTTCATCTAGGAAAAGCGTACCGCCGTTGGCTTGTTCGAACCGGCCAATTCGCGCACCGGTTGCACCAGTGAATGATCCTTTTTCATGACCAAAGAGTTCAGATTCAACTAAGTCCTTTGGGATGGCCGCCATGTTGAGTGCTATAAAAGGACCAGCTTTGCGTGGAGAGTTTGCGTGCACAGCGTTTGCCACAAGTTCTTTACCTGTGCCAGATTCCCCATTAATCAAAACGGTAATTTCAGCTTGTGCTAAGCGGCCGATGGCACGAAATACATCCTGCATAGCTGGCGCTTCACCGAGAATCAGTGGGGTCTCATCTCCAACTTTTTTTTCATTAACAGCAGGCGTTTCTTCCTGACGCTCTAGCGCTCGTCGTACAAGCAAAATGGCATCATCGACATCAAAAGGTTTCGGCAAGTATTCAAAGGCGCCTTTACTGTAGGATGCGACTGCACTATCGAGATCTGAATGCGCAGTCATGACAATTACAGGTAATTTTGGTGAAACCTCGTGGAGATGGTCTAGAAGAGAAAGTCCGTCTTCTTCGGGCATACGAATATCAGTCATGACAACCGCTGGCGTATGTACTTCCAATGCTTTACGGACTGCTTTAGCTGAATCGAAAACCGCGTGTTCCAGGCCCGCACCCTGAAGAGCCTTTTCTAAAACCCAGCGAATTGAGCGGTCGTCGTCTACGATCCAGACAGTAGGTGAGCTCATTGTATGTCTCCGAATGGTAGTATTACATCTACCGCAGTGCGCCCTGGTTTTGAATTCACTTCGATCCAACCGTGATGCCGTGAAATGATAGTTTGGGTGATTGAAAGTCCAATACCCGAACCCTGTGCTCTGCCAGAGACCATCGGGAAGAATATTCGGTCTTTGAGATCCTCTGGAATGCCTGGGCCATTATCCTCGATCCGAACTTGAAGCATCTGATGCGAACCTCTGGATCCCGGATGCGCGCGTCTAACAGCGCGCGTGCTGAATCGTACCCGTGCAGATGGTGTATTCGACTCGGTAACCGCCTCGAGCGCATTTTTAGTAATATTTAAAATCGCTTGATATAATTGTTCTGCGTTGCCCTCTGTTTCTGGTAATGAAGGGTCATAATCTCGTTCGAAATCAATTATCCCTCCAGCCTGAGCACTTAGGAGTGATCTGCATTGCTCTAACAGTTTATGGATGTTGATTGGATCACTTATTTGTTTCAGATTTGGACCGATTAAATTATCAACCAGACCGGTCAGCCTATCTGTTTCAGTAATTATGACTTCAAGGAATTCTTGATACACTGAAGCATCAGCTTCTTTTGAGAGTAATTGGGCCGCTCCCTTAATGCCGCCTAAAGGATTTTTGATCTCGTGAGCCAAGCCCCTCAATAGTTGCTTCGAGCTTTGCTCATCTTTTGAATACTTTACCTCACGAGCAATTTTTAAAATTTGATCAACTTCGGCTAGCTCAACTAGGACGGTCCCATAGCCATCGAAACTATGTTGCAATTTACTAAAAGAAGCATCTATCGTGGATGATGATCTACCTGAGGCGAGTTGCAATTCCCTATATGTAAAGTTGTGGCCCAGCTCAACGCAATCAACGAGTGAGTCCCCTACTTCACTGGCTTGCGGGTCGGAAATGAAGTCTGACAGTTCGCGATTTTTTAGATATTTCCAGTTGGTAGCGACTATCCGACATGCTGACTCATTAGCCCAACAAATTTTTCCACGAACATCTAACACCATGATTCCGTTATTTAAGGAGTTAAGGAGTGCAAGATACATCGTCTGGTAACGACGGAGACCGAGGTCTCCGTCTTGGTCTATTAAACACTGTAGTACATGCCAAACTCTACTGGGTGGGTTGTCATGTTCAGACGTTCCACTTCTTCCCGTTTTAGTTCAACGTACCCATCGATCATGTCATCAGTGAAAACGCTTCCAGCAGTGAGGAATTCACGGTCTGCATTGAGTGCGTCAAGCGCTTGCTCAAGGCTTGAGGCAACCGTTGGAAGATTTGAAGCCTCCTCTTCTGGCAGATCATAAAGATCTTTGGTAGCTGCTTCGCCCGGATGAATTTTGTTTTGTATTCCGTCTAGGCCAGCCATCAGCATCGCAGAGAAAGCGAGATATGGGTTTGCCGTAGGATCTGGAAATCTTACTTCGATGCGACGCCCCTTCGCGCTTGATACGTAAGGAATACGTATTGATGCCGAGCGGTTACGTGCTGAATACGCAAGCATTACCGGCGCTTCGAAACCTGGTACTAAACGCTTATATGAGTTGGTTGATGCATTTGCGAAGGCATTGATCGCACGAGCATGCTTGATGATACCTCCAATGTAGTACAACGCCTCGTCGGACAACCCTGCATAACCGTTGCCAGCAAATAAATTGTTGCCATCTTTCCAGATCGATTGGTGGCAATGCATCCCGGAACCGTTATCGCCGACTAGTGGCTTCGGCATGAATGTCGCGGTCTTGCCATAGGCATGGGCTACGTTGTGAACCACATATTTAAGAATTTGTACCTCGTCAGCCTTGTTTACCAATGTATTAAATTTAATACCAATTTCGTTCTGACAAGCTGTACCAACTTCGTGGTGATGCACCTCCACTGTGAGTCCCATCGCCCCTAGCGTTTCGCACATCGCTGTGCGGAGGTCCATAGCGGAATCCACCGGCGGTACCGGGAAATATCCCCCTTTTACCCCGGGACGATGAGCCATATTGCCGTTCTCAAACTCTTCCCCGCTTGCCCAGGCTGCCTCTTCAGCGTCGATTTTGTACATCGCACCGGACATTTCAGCCTTCCATTGAACGTTGTCAAATACAAAAAACTCAGGCTCCGGCCCAAAGAAAGATGTGTCACCAATTCCAGTTGATTTCAGATACTCCTCTGCGCGGAGGGCGACAGATCGTGGGTCTCGTTCATAACCCGCCATCGTGCTAGGCTCGATAATGTTACATCTTATATTTACGGTTACTTCTTCTGTGAACGGGTCGACGACTGAAGTAGCGTCATCGGGCATCAATATCATGTCTGATTCATTGATTCCCTTCCATCCGGCGATTGACGAACCGTCAAACATGGCACCCTCGGCAAAAAATTCACTATCTACCTTTGATGCTGGAAACGTTACATGCTGCTCTTTACCGCGAGGATCTGTAAAGCGAAGATCTACCCAGCGGGCTTCGCTATCTGCTATTAATTTTAAAGTATTCTCGGACATTTCTGACTCCGTATGGCGAATTCGATACCCCAACCCTCTCGGGTTGAGCACTATTAGATCAAAAGCAATCGGCGTGCCGTATTTGTGAAAGCCTGCTTTTAAAACAAATATAGTTACTATTGTGGTGCAGGGTCAACAAATTTGCACTTTTATAGTGCAACATTTGATTAAATTGCACCATAGCGGTGCTTTCGATTCATGTCTTCCAAAAAATTACAACCAAATAGAGAGTGTCCGCTATACTCCGGCGCGGCTGGAGAACCTTATGATTGAGAGGATACGCAACGTAGCCATCATTGCGCACGTTGACCACGGAAAAACCACCCTTGTTGATAAGTTGCTTGCAGCGTCCGGCACTTTGGATCGTAAAGATATTCAGCATGAGCGTGTTATGGATTCGAACGATCAAGAGAAAGAGCGAGGGATAACCATCCTTGCGAAGAATACTGGTCTTAATTGGAACGGTTACCGGGTAAACGTTGTTGACACGCCAGGGCACGCTGATTTTGGAGGTGAGGTTGAGCGTGTGCTGTCGATGGTCGATGCTGTTTTGTTGGTGGTGGATGCGGCCGAGGGCCCTATGCCGCAGACCCGATTTGTGACCCAAAAAGCTTTTAAGCAAGGGTTGAAGCCGATCGTTATTGTAAACAAAGTTGATAAAATGGGGGCCGATCCTCACGGCGCGATCGATCGAGTATTTGATCTGTTTGATCAGCTCGGTGCTACTGATGAACAACTTGATTTTCCTGTTGTTTACTGTTCGGCAATTAATGGCTTGTCTGGTCTAGAGTTTGATCAGCTGTCTGAAAGTATGGATCCGATCTTCCAAGCGATTATCGACCATTGCCCAGCTCCTGACGTCGACCCTGATGGACCATTACAGCTCCAAATTTCAGCATTGGACTATAATGCATTTCAGGGTGTTATTGGGGTTGGCCGAATCCGTCGTGGTCGGTTAAAACGGAATCAGCCGGTCTCTGTTATCGATCGTAACGGCGACATCCGAAATGGCAAGATTTTGCAGATTCTAGGATATACGGGTCTCGAACGACTAGAGCAACAGACAGCCACGGCAGGTGATATTGTATGTATTACTGGTCTGGATCCACTCTCAATTTCGGATACCGTTTGTTCAGTTGCGTCACCTGAAGGCTCGCCGCCACTTATTGTCGATGAGCCCACGGTGAGTATGACCTTCCAAGTTAATGACAGTCCTTTCGCGGGAAGAGATGGAAAATACGTAACGTCTCGCAACATTAAAGAGCGTCTTGAGCGCGAGCTCCTGATCAAGGAGCAGGCCGTCGGAGTTTTATTGCTTGATCCGGATACTGACCAGCTCGTGATGGTACGCCAGTTCAGAGTGGGGATGCTGTGGCAGCGCGAATCGCCCTGGCCGCTGGAACTCGTGGCAGGTATGGTAGGCAAAGAAGAGACGCCGGAGGCCGTTGCTGTGAGAGAAACCCGGGAGGAAACCGGTCTGACGGTCAGTGGGCTAGTCAAAATCTGTGAATACTTCAATAGCCCAGGTGCCTCGACCGAAAAGGTCATTTTGTTCTGTGCGAAAGTAGACGCTAAGACTGCCGGCGGCATTCACGGTCTCAAACATGAGCATGAGGACATTAAAGTCGTTGTGATACCGCGTGGACAAGCGCTTGAAGGGGTAAGATCAGGCGAGTTCAATAATGCCATGTCTGTGATTGCGCTTCAGTGGCTGGAACTCAATCAGCGAACTCTCAACAAATCATGGGCCTAGTCGCGCACGAGCCAGGACGATCTGGGAAAATTCTCATGACAATCCCGGCTGATAAGTTAAAATGACAGTTTTTTAAGATTGCCGCCAAAGCCGCATGAAAGCGCAGGGCTGCCGGCCCTAGAAGTTGAGTTAGTTGAGGCTTTGAGCCTTCTGGCAGAGCGGAGTCACATTATCCCGTCCTGTAACTCTCCCTGCTCAAGTCTGAGAGCCGGCTAAAGTCGCGCATGTCTGCTGGGCAGCCAGCGAAATCGTAAAAACGCGTTTCAGAGAATCAATGCCAAAATCCGATTACAGTGTCGACCTGATCAAGCAGATGGCCGAATGCGACGCCAACTACATTCGCTTGCTCAAGCTGGTCCCCGAGATGAGCGCCTACCTTGACCGCTCCTTTTCGAATATTGCCTTGACCGATGAGGGTTCGGGTCGAGCGATTTCAGAAGAAGAGCCTGAGAAGGCATTGGAAGGCCGGGTCACCCGTTTTTGTCTTGTGGACTTTGATTACATGGACGAAGGGAATGAGCCGGTCACGGTAGAGATTAAGATCCTTGAGGCATTCAAATACACCAGCACTCTGCAAATTGTGCAGAAGCCTGAGTTAACGCAATGGATGACCAACCCGTCCATGCTGGTGCGCGTTTACCATGACGCCAGCACCGCGGAAGTGGTTTCCTATCAGGGCCATCGTAATCTCAAGCCTCGTTATGCCAAGCCAAATCCCGAGATGTATCACTCGGATGAAAAAATGCAGGCGAATCAGTTTTTGGGCGAGTGGCTGACGCACTGTCTGAGTTCAGGTATCAGTGAAAAAGCGCCAGTTCTTGCATCTAAGTGAGTGAGTCAATGAAATGGCAGTTGGCAAAAGATCAACACAGTCCGATTCGCATCGTTCAAATTACAGACACTCATCTATTTAGTGAGGGGTCGGGTACTCTTTTGAAGATGAACACCAAGCATAGTTTTCAGCAGGTGCTTGAGCTGGTCCGGATGCATGACAGCCCACTGGACCTTATCTTGGGTACCGGTGACATCGCGCAGGATGCTTCCGCCACAGCATATGAATACTTCAAGTCCAGTATCGGGGCGTTGAATGTGCCTTTTATGTGGCTGCCCGGAAACCATGACAACGCACTGCTTATGCAGTCTCTGGCAGAAGGGACGTCGGCAGCATACAAGTACATGCAGTTGGGCAACTGGCTGATTGTCATGCTTGATACGAGCGTGGGCGGACAGGTGCACGGCACTCTCTCAGCGGAAGAGCTGGCGTTTTTCAGTGCCCAGCTCGACGCTTCGGAGCTCAGCGACTCAGTGGATCATGTCCTGGTCAGCATGCACCACAATCCCATCAGGGGCACAGCGGGCTGGATGAAAAACATCGGTCTACAAAATCCTCAGAAATTCTGGGAGACAGCCAAAACATCCAGCAAGCTCCGGGTGATAGTTTACGGTCACATTCATCAGGAGCTCGATTTCGAGCTCGAGGGCATCCGGTGTCTGTGTACCCCCTCCACCTGTATTCAGTTCAAACCTGATGTGGTCAACTTCGCGCTGGACAAGATGAACCCGGGCTATCGGAATCTGTTGCTTTATTGTGATGGCGCCATTGATACTCAGGTGGTACGCGTCGCGGGTGAGCAATTGGAAGCAGACTTCAGCTGCGGTGGTTATTAATCTGCTGTGCTTCTTGATTTCCGTCCCGGGATGTATCTCCTCTCCAGCTATTCGTTGTTTTGCTGAGACACTGTCATGCTCACTGAAATTCATATCCTGCATTTGCACGGATTTTTGAGCGCGCCGCAGTCCAACAAGGTCCGTTAGACGCTAAGCTAATGCGACGCCAGAGGAATGTCGGACCCGATTCACGCGCCGAGTCTTAAACATGTCTCTGCCGTCCGTGGCAGAACTTACGGCTTTTCAGTCAGGTGGGAATTCTATCTGGGTGATCATCAATACTGATGCGCTGGCTAAGCTCATACGGTGACGACTGCTTACACCGGAGAGCTAAGAAAACTCGAATGCATGACGCTCAAGTCTCCGAACTTTCCAGAGTGGAGTTGCGGACATGCTACGGGACTCTGGATCACCGTCTCGCCGCTGTAAAGTTCAGTAAAACGGAACTGGTGATCCGGCAAGGGGGCAATTACAGCTAGGACGGGTATGCAGGGGAATTGCCCGCGATTGAGGCATTTTTGCTATCAAGAATTGCTGAATCTGTGCGATAGAATACTATCTATCTGCAGTCATTAGTGCCCCAATTCTGAATTCATTTTCG
>CAJWIY010000054.1 GCA_913042205.1 uncultured Gammaproteobacteria bacterium | reverse complement strand
GAAGGTACTGGTACGTATGCTATTCTAGTAGCGGCAGGAATTGAAGCAGTTTCGGAAGGTGATTTTAGTTCATCTTCAAATGCTACAAAACTATCTTTCAAAACAGCATCATCAGCTGCAGCTGCAGAAACAATGTCATTGTCTTCTGCTGGTTTATTAACAGTAGCAGATGACATAGTTATCGGTGATGGTAAAACAATCGGATCAGCATCAGCAACAGGTGCAATAACAATTGCTTCAACTGGTATAGTAACATTCGTTGATGACATTATAATCAAAGACGCTGGAACAATTGGATCTGCTTCTGACTCACAGGCTATGGGCCGAGTCGGCGAAGTAATAACCCGGACCTGGCAAACTGCGCACAAGATGAAGGATCAGTTCGGATCGCTGGAGTCGGATCCGGATTGGCATGATAACTTCCGGGCCAGACGGTACATCGCAAAATACACCATCAATTCAGCTATCGCACACGGGATAGCGCATGAGGTTGGATCTGTAGAGGTCGGAAAAATGGCTGATCTAGTGCTTTGGAAGCCAGCGTTCTTCGGGACCAAACCGGCATTGATTTTGAAGAGTGGATTCATCGTGGCTGCGCCGATGGGAGACCCGAATGCCTCGATCCCGACACCGCAGCCCGTCCATTATCGTACGATGTTTGGGGCCATGGGGTCGTCAGCCGATCGTTTGTCCGCGACCTTCGTGTCGGAGTTGTCCCTGCGACAGGAAAATAACTGGATGTCAGAAACTAGACGGCAGCTCATAGCGGTCAAAAATATTCGATCGGTCAAGAAATCTGACATGGTGCTCAATGACTATCAACCGACGATCGAGGTCGACCCTGAAACCTATGAGGTACGAGCAGATGGCGAACCCTTGGTCTGCGAGCCAGCGATATCGTTGCCATTGGCCCAGCGTTATTACATGTTTTAACGGAAAGGCTCAATGTTAGAGATTATCGAGAGACTTAACCTTGCTGAGCCCCATGATGCAGTGATATCACTTGACTATGACTCTCGTAAACGTGGGCGCCTTAAGACCCTGACCGAGACGTCAGAAGACGCCGGCTTGTTTCTCGAGCGTGGTCAAGTCTTGATGGATGGTGATTACCTAAAGGCAACAGACGGGCGTGTGGTCCTTGTGCAAGCGGCGGCGGAGCAGCTGACGAGAGCCTCGACGACCGACCCGGTACTGCTCGCGAAAATTTGTTATCACCTGGGCAACCGACATACACCGGTTGAAATTCAGCTTGGCTCAGTTTTTTTTCAGCCAGACCATGTGTTGTCAGACCTTTGCCGCCAATGGGGGCTGGGGGTCGAAGATGTAGAGAGGCCATTTGCGCCAGAGAGGGGGGCGTATGGCAAGCACACAGGAGGACACCATCACGATGATTAGGCCTGAGCACTTAATCCAGACGCTGCATCTGTTCTCGCCTAGCCTGCCGATAGGTGCGTTTGCCTTCAGCCAGGGGCTCGAGGCGGCTATTGAGTCAAGGCGCGTCCACGACGCTGAGTCGCTCAGGTGGTGGTGTGACGGCGTGATGAGGTTCTCTCTCACAACACTCGATTGCCACTACGCTATCCGCGCATACCGAGCGGATTCTGAATCTGTCTTCCGAGAGGTAAACACCGAATTACTCGCATCCCGAGAGACACGTGAGTTATTGCAAGAGGACCTGCTACTGGGCGCAGCCTTGAAGAGGTGGGCGACAGATCAGGACGTTGATGTTCCTGAGGCGGAAGAATATTCGCTAGTGTGTTTGTATGGTTGGATTTCCGCGAGGTATGAGATTCCTGAGGATTGGTTGATCTCAGGTATCCTGTGGTCTTGGCTTGACAATCAAATGCTGGTCGCCGCCAAAGCGATTCCGCTTGGTCAAAACGCATTGCAAGGCGTCCTAGCCACTCTTAAACCGGTCATCATCGATTGTGTTGGTCTATCAAGGCGGTCAGCAACGAAGGAGGCGCACAGTACCGTACCGCTTCTTTCGATCTTGAGTGCTCAGCATGAGACTCAATACTCGAGGCTTTTTCGCTCCTAGGAGATATATATGCAGGCACTACGTGTCGGAATAGGCGGCCCTGTTGGATCTGGTAAAACGGCTCTCACACTCAATCTATGTGCCGCGATGCGTGACCACTATGATATGGCTGTCGTTACTAACGATATATACACGCATGAGGACGCACAATTTTTGACGCGCCACGGTGCGTTGGACCAGGCAAGAATTTTGGGTGTGGAGACGGGCGGCTGTCCCCACACCGCGATTCGTGAAGACGCGTCGATGAATCTCGCTGCTATCGACGAATTACAGGAACGTCATCCGGAACTTGAACTGGTCATCGTCGAGTCCGGTGGCGACAATCTCAGCGCCACTTTTTCACCCGAGTTATCTGACCTAACGATCTACGTTATCGACGTCAGTGCGGGTGACAAGATCCCGCGAAAAGGTGGCCCAGGGATCACAAAGAGCGATTTACTAGTGATCAATAAGATTGATGTAGCACCTCTGGTCGGGGCCTCCCTCGACGTCATGGATCGAGACGCAAAACTGATGCGGGGAAAGCGCCCTTTCGTTTTCAGTAACATGAAGAGCGGCCAGGGTCTTGATGAAATCATCCAATTTATCGTGGACCGGGGGATGCTGAAATCAAAGGAACTGAGTCTGTCGATGAAAGGATAACTCGGTGGTAGTTAGGTGGGGTTCACAAATTTGGTCGATCACCTTAATCGAGTGATTACGAGTTTTGGGGTCCCGTCGTACCTTCGGCTGGACGAAATATATAGCTAAAATCCAATTTTTTTGGTTAATTGGAGCATTACTTAAGGTTGGTATTAGCTGTTAAAACGAAAGTTGATTCTTTGGCGTATTTAACCCGATTGCGCCGCCAGGATCAGTGAAGAAGACCGCGAGGTCGTTAAAAACAGGAGTTAGATATGAATATGTTTAAGAAATTACTGGTCGCATTCATCGCGTCCGTTTTTAGCCTCTCAGCGCTAGCGGCAACAAAGGTTCAGTTCGCGTTGGATTGGAAGTTCGAGGGCCCATCTGCGCCGTATTTCTTGGCGATTGATAAAGGACACTTTGCGAAGGCTGGTCTGGAGGTAGAAATATCACCAGGGAAGGGATCACTGGACGCCATTCCGAAGGTTGCTACGGGTGCGTTCCCTTTGGGTTTTGCTGACATTAACTCGCTGATAAAATTTCTCGATCAAAATCCTGGAGCTCCAGTTACAGCGATAATGATGGTCTATGACAAGCCACCATTTGCGGTCGTGGGACGGAAGTCGCTTGGGATCTCTGAGCCAAAAGACCTTGAAGGGTCTACCTTGGGCGCACCCCCACCAGACGGTGCGTGGGCACAGTTTCCGTCCTTCGCGAAGGCTAACAACCTCGATATGAGCAAGATTAAGGTGGAGCCAGTTGGTTTTCCGACCCGTGAGCCAATGCTCGCAGAGGGTAAAGTTGACTCGGTCACAGGTTTCTCTTTCTCGTCATACCTAAACTTGGTCCGATTGGGCACACCGGAGAGCGATATTACGACAATTCTGATGGCTGACCATGGCCTCAAGCTTTACGGTAACGCGATCATCGTTAACACCGAGTACGCGAAAGCTAACATCGGCACCGTAAAGGCCTTCCTAAAAGCAGTCGGAGCTGGCTGGAGGGACGCGATTGCCGATCCCGGTGCAGCGGTCGCAGCGCTAGTAAAGAGAAATCCTGCCGCTGACGCCGGTCTCGAGGAGCGTCGTCTGGGGTTGGCTATAGACGCCAACGTTTTGACTGATTATGTCCAAGAAAATGGTATGGGTAATATTGACATCTCGAGGTTTGCTGGTGCTATCGAGCAGCTGCGTGAGACCTATGAATATAAAACCACCCCGATGGCAGATCTGTATTTTACAGATGCGTTCCTGCCATCAGGTGGCATTAAGCTCAAGTAAGAACAACATCAGTGCACCCATCAGTTAGACTGGAGGGTGCCTTGTTCCAAAATAACTAGGTTGCTCAGAGTGGCTAGCTCTCATGAGAATTTGATTGCCATCAATGGTGTGACACACGCATACGGCAAGGATGGTGACGCTCTACCGGTACTGAAAAATCTGACTCTCGGTGTACCACTGCATGGTTTTACGGCTGTCGTGGGACCATCTGGCTGTGGCAAGTCAACATTGACGAGACTCATCGCGGGCCTGATGAGGCCCGACGAGGGCGAGGTCTGGTTGCATGGAGAGAGAGTGAGCTCCCCACGGTCGACTGTTGGGATGGCTTTTCAGAATCCGGTTTTGTTGGAATGGCGCAGCATCTTGAAAAATGTACTCCTGCCCCTAGAGATTGTCCCAACAGATTTGAGTAAGCAAGAGGCCGAGGAGAGGGCTTTACACCTGCTACATCTCGTCGGCCTGTCAGGTTTCGAGGACAAAAGACCATCTGAATTATCCGGGGGTATGCGTCAGCGGGCGTCTCTGTGTAGGTCCCTGATACACAACCCTGAGGTGCTGATACTGGACGAACCATTCGGTGCACTAGACGCTTTCACCCGCGAGGATCTTTGGTTAACCATGCATAAGCTTAGGGCCGAAGAACCATTCACTGGCGTTCTCATCACACACGATCTCCGCGAGTCTATATTCCTGGCAGATGAGGTAGTGGTTCTGTCAGATCGTCCGGCCACGGTGCAGTACACTGTCTCCCTGACCCATGAAGCGCAACCGTCGCTCGACGAACTCTACACGAGCGAAGCTTTAGCGACCTTAAATGAGTTACGGGAACAGATCCGGATAGCTAGAAATGACGCGGAGGTGTAGATGAGACAGTATTTGATTCCTACCTTTGCGATGATAATTTTTCTACTTTTTTGGGAGGCTTTGGTCTGGGTCAACGACTGGCCGAACTATAAGATGGCCTCACCGTCCGATTTGTGGCCAGCATTTTGGCGGTTCAGGGAGCTGTTCCTCTCGTATGGTTGGGAGACCCTCTGGCGGACCGTGGTGGGCTTACTAATAGCCATTGTGATAGGTGTATTTTTGGGCATGATTATGGGTTTCTCAAAGGTCATGCGTGAGGGCTTGTATCCGCTTTTAGTTGGCTTCAACGCGATTCCAAAGGCCACAGTGGTACCAATAGTCGCGCTGATGTTCGTCGGTCAGCACGATCTTAATACGATCTTAATTGCTTTCATGATTTCTTTCTTCCCGATCGCGGTCTCGGTCTCGATCGGACTGTCGACACTGGAGCCAGAGTATCGCGATATTTTGCGGTCGTTAGGAGCCTCAAAGATCACCATTTTTTGGAAAATAGCGCTACCTAAGACGCTCCCGGAGTTCTTTGGCGCGCTAAAGGTCGCGGTAACCCTTGCCTTTATCGGTACGAACCTTATGGAAATCGTATCGCCTCACGGACGGGGATTGGGTGCTCTATTTGACAGCGGGAAGACTAACTCGGATTATCCCTTGATGTTTGCCGTGCTTATCGCTCTTGCTGTGCTGGGTATAGCGCTCTACTACGTGGTGGTGTTTCTGGAGAGAATCTTTGCCGGTTGGGCCGAGCGCTCTGCCGATTAGCAACTGCAGCTATGTCCACCATTTCTTTGGCTATTAGTTTAAACTTTCACAGCAGTGTCTAGAAGATACCGGGAGACGGTACGTCGACTCAATTAATCCGTCCCCCATTACTGGATTAGCGTGACGCGGCTAGCAAGACCTAAGGGTGTCACGACACTCGGATTACGGCACCCATCCCGGCCGCGTGATGCTCAAGCATGTGGCAGTGGAACAGCCAGAACCCCGGATTATCGGCGATGAACACTAGGTTTGCTTTCTCTCCCCTTTGGAACAGATAAGTATCGCGTTTCCCGTCGACGAACGACCCGTCCTCTTTCTGGATCCAAAAGTGATGACCGTGGAGGTGCATCGCATGGGGCCAACGTGAGTCGTTCCAGACCTCGATACTGACCGACTGGCCAAGACTGACGGCGGCTAGGTGATCGTGATGCTCTGCGATCCGCCCATTAAACGCCCATGCTTTTTTGTGGTCTTGAGCGAGTTCACGGATAGGCCGTAGCTCACCCCTGTAGTTGGCCTCTCTCAAGTTACCCATCGCCCCGCCCTGCATGTGCAGCGGTATCGCAACGTCTATTGATTTGGGCGGTGCTTCGAGGGCTGGCTGGCTTAGTGGTCTCTTAGCTACGAGTTTGCTTGGTGTATCTACTACTTTAAGGATGGCAGCCGGATAGGGTTGATCTCCGTTGTAGGTCTCGTTTATGGAAACGTCGTTATCGGCCAAATCAATGATGAAATCAGCGCGTTGGGCGGGGCCCAGTATTACGTCCTGGGTCTCTTGGACGGGGACTGGGTAACCGTCTTGCGTAACCAAAAAAGCAGAGGCCGGAATATTCAGGCCGAAGATTCGGGCGTTGGCTGCATTAATAAGACGGAGTCTGACCCGGGAATTCTTGCTGACCTCAAAAGTGGGGCGCGACTTCCCGTTGACGGTGAGCCAGTTACCAAGCCTCCCACCATGAGTCCAGTCGTGCAGGGATCCGAACGAGGCCTCGTCAATAGTCGCGTCATTTGCGAGTAGCCAGTCATCAATCATCAGCACGATATCATGGTCAACCGCGGGATCCGACTCATCCTCAACGATCAGGGGGCCGTAAAGACCCCGCGCTACTTGCGACCAGGTCTTTGCGTGGCTGTGATACCAATAGGTCCCGGCATCATTCAAAGAAAACTGGTAACGGAACTGTCCGTTTGGTGCGACCTCTGGTTGTGTCAGACCAGCTACACCATCCATCGCGTTGATGTTACGGATCCCATGCCAGTGTATCGATGAGCCCTCGTCGAGCTCATTTATAAAGTCTATTGACAGTGTATCTCCTTTTTTTAGTCGCAGTTCAGGTCCAGGCACCGTGCGATTGAAAGCCCAGACGGGAGACTCCAAGTACTCGGCGCCTGGAACCAGTCGCTTGGTCGTCTTGGTGGCGGTTAGACGTAGCGCCTCCTCGGCTTTGGCGGTAGCCAGTCTCGGAATGGCTGTTAATAGAGGCGGGACTGTGCAAACTTTTAAGAAATCACGACGATTTGTCATAGCTACCTACCTTCTGCAGTCGTTGTGGCGATCCTTACACGCCTCTGAGAGCATCTCAAATCCCTTGATTAGAGCTCCCTGATTGGCACCGGGTTATGCGAGAGTTTTAAGTTCAGAGGTCGCCTTTGTGTTTCCTCGCTCTCACCGTAAGCCCTCAAAGTTGGCCCAAATCGCTGGGAGGATTTCCGAGACTAACTGGTTTGATCCTTTGAAAAAAACTGTCTCGTTGTCCCATGTCTCAATTTTTTGACACCTTTTGAGCCTTAGTGGCGGTGTTTTTGCCGAGATTTACTTTACTAGGCCTAATAACCTCTTTGCTCTCCTTGAAACGCTCTTTATGATCCTTGATGATGCCTATCGCACCTCCACGAGCGAGACAGATACGCGACATTTCGAAAAATTACGAGTGTGGACCTCTGCATCGAAAACCGCTACCTCACATGGAGTCTATTTGGGCTATTGTTTGTGAATCCAAGCGTGAAGTGTCGCTTGTTTGGTTTTAAATTTTTAATTTATAACTATATCGTAAGGTTTATTTTGGCAATGACCTTTTGCTGTTTGGAGGGCAACGATCTCTTATATTTGACTCAAGGCTGCCTGTCGGTGCTCTCAAAAATTGCGTTTGCACTATTCGGAACAAAACCTTGAAACGGCTGCCCAGTTGGGTCAGTAAACCGGTATGCAAACTCATAAAAACAGCTAGGGATTTCCGACTCTAATCCGTCTTCAAATTCAAAACGAATTTGATCGGCGAGAGTAGAGGCCTGGACAAGTAAATCTGATGGTGTCCCTTTTATTACTCCACCAACGTGATTGAGCTGATACTGGTTGGTGACCAGAAGGTCAACTACCTCGTCGATAGAATCGAGGGACCGGAGCCTATTCACGTTGACAGTGAAGTGGTTTGCTTGATACCCCATCGTTGACAACCAACCCGCGTATTCGCTCGTGTCGGATAACCTTGAATACTGCTCGAGGGTTGGCCTCTTGAAAAGGTAGGCGCCCGCCAGATTCTTTAAAGTTAGTTCACCGGTAAGAGGCGACGTGATCTCCTCGATGATCGCCTGGGAATCTGAATCCAATTTGGCCCTCACGAGTTCACTGAAAAAGATTTTTGGAGCATCGTGATCGCTTGGAACCAGGTATGCGTGGGCTCGTAGATGCTTGTCTGGGAACATATAAGAATCAAACCGCTCGTAACCGATTTCTGCTAACAAGTCTGTTACTGTCTCGAGGCCAAAGCCTTGGATGTCGAATGTTCGGAAAGCAACATGATCGTTGATGACTTCTTCGCCGTGTCTTCGTAACAGGGCCTGTATCCCCATAGCTTTCGGTGTCACTGAAATGTACTGTTTCCATAATGAGTCAAAAAATTTGTCGCGATTCATGCGGGCGGTCTCTTTATTAAGGCTGTCGGTGACACCAACGAAGAAAATTGTATGTTAAGTATGAAGTTAGGTTGAAACATTTTTTATCGTGGATAGATACAAGTAAGATGACTTCAGAAAACTTTTATGGCACCGATATTATTAACATGCTTTTCAAGACCAAAACGAAAACTCGATCATTCAAACTTGTAACACTAGCCATCGTAATATTTGGCCTCTTTGGGTGTGCGCCGAACACGGTTACTATGAAGGCCGTGGAAGACTATGAAAAAGCCTACTCCAAGATATCGATTGGTGATGCGAGGGGTCATGTGTTGGCCATCCTCGACAGCAGTCAACAGGTCATTCCTTTACGTTTTAAGAAACGGCCCGAGCGCTATTTGAGTTATGGTGAACAGGTCGAGATCCATTTCGTCCGTACGGGTTTGGAATCCGGGATCAGTAACCACGACGACGACTACACCCCCTACGTTTTTAAGAACGATGTACTCGTTTCAGTCGGTTGGACTTATGTCAGCAAGACCGAATTTCTTAACAAGTCTCGCGAAGCCATCAGTGCCGGCGGGGTCAAGCAAGACCAAGACGTAGTTGGTGATCGTCGCTGAGAAGGCGTTCTATTGGCGATTAGGTTGAGTCAGAAAATGGTGGCTATGGCGGGACTTGAACCTGCGACCCCAGCATTATGAGTGCTGTGCTCTAACCAGCTGAGCTACATAGCCTGTTAGGAAGCCGCGAAAGATACTGAAGTTTCGCACCTCTGTCAAAGGTCAGACATTGAATCGGAAGTGGATTACGTCGCCATCCTTAACAAGATAATCCTTTCCCTCGAGCCGCCACTTACCCGCATCTCTCGCCGCCTGTTCGCCACCGAGCCTCACAAAATCGGCGAAGGATACGACTTCGGCACGAATGAAGCCTTTCTCGAAATCCGTATGGATTTTTCCAGCCGCTTGCGGAGCGGTTGAGCCGATGGGGACGGTCCATGCCCGTACCTCCTTAACACCAGCTGTGAAAAATGTCTGGAGCCCGAGTAGGTCATAGCCTGCCCGAATAACTCTATTCAGTCCCGCTTCCTCGAGCCCAAGTTCTTCAAGGAATTCTGCCCTCTCGTGATCCTCGAGCTCGGCGATTTCTGATTCGATCTTATTACAAATTGGGACAACCTCGGCGTTTTCGCTGGCGGCAATCTCACGCACTGTCTCAAGCCATGGGTTGTTATCAAACCCGTCCTCGGCCACGTTGGCGATGTAGAGGGTTGGCTTGATAGTGAGGAGGTGCAATCTGCTAACGACCAACGCCTCATCATCAGAGAGTGTCATAGAGCGAACAGGCTCACCCTCGTTAAGTACCGGAAGTATTTTCTCTCCGACACTAATCAATTTCTTAGCATCATTATCTCCGCCTTTAGCTTGCTTTTGCGCCTTGTGCACTTGTTTTTCAACAGACTCGAGATCTGCAAGCGCAAGCTCGGTATTGATCACTTCTATGTCAGATGTAGGGTCGACCTTCGCAGCCACATGCACGATATTTTCATCATCAAAGCAACGTACGACGTGGGCAATGGCGTCAGTCTCCCTGATATTGGCGAGGAATTGGTTACCGAGACCTTCGCCCTTAGACGCGCCGGCCACCAAGCCGGCGATATCGACAAATTCCATACTAGTTGAAACAACGCGCTCAGGTTTGACGATCTCAGCTAGTCGATCCTGTCGTGGATCTGGTATTGGTACGATCCCTGCATTGGGTTCTATGGTACAGAACGGGAAGTTCTGCGCTTCGATACCCGCCTTAGTCAATGCGTTGAATAGGGTGGATTTGCCAACGTTCGGTAAGCCGACGATGCCGCACTTGAAGCCCATAATCTCTCCTTTAACGCTGGTGAAGAATGTTCATGGCTTGATCCCAGTCAGATCGAACAATGTCATTGATGAAAGTCATTGTGTGATCAATCGCTTCGGTGATGTTGTCACGTTGTTCGCTTGATGCTTTGCTAAGGACATAGCCGTGTACCTTGGATTTATGTCCAGGGTGTCCGATTCCGATTCGGATTCTTGCATAGTCTGAGCCTAAGACCCGATGAAGATCGCGTAACCCGTTGTGACCGCCATGACCTCCGCCTAGTTTCAGGCGTATTTGGCCAGGTTCAATATCGAGCTCATCGTGCACCACTAGTATCTCCCGCGGTTCTATTTTGTAAAACTGAGCGACAGCTAATGCACTTTGACCAGAACGGTTCATAAAGGTAGCTGGCTTTAGAAGATGGACCGACTGCAGACCAATCCGGCCTTTACCAGTAACACCAAAAAATTTCGGTTCGATTAATAGCTCCGTATCTATATTCTTTGCGAGGGTATCTAACAGCCAAAACCCGGCGTTATGCCGGGTTTCAGAGTACTCAGGCCCAGGATTCCCAAGCCCTATGATGAGCTTGAAGGCGTTCACTCTTCTTCTTCTGACTCACCCTCTGTCGTGGCGTCAGCTTCTGGTTCTGGGTCAGCCGATGCACCTTTCGCTTTGTGGATGCTAACGATGGGTAGATCTGAATCGTGTGAGAGAGCGATGAAGGTCACCCCCTTGGGTGGTTCGATGTCTGACAAGTGAATTACCTGATCAAGTTCAACTTCGGCTAGATCGACCTCGATGAACTCAGGAAGATCTTTGGGTGAGCACGAGACTTCAATCTCAACAGAATCGTGATGAATTACACCGCCTTGAAGTTTAACACCTGTGCAACTTGATTCATTCAAGAAGTGGATAGGAACATTTACTTTCAACACAGTTCCTGCGGACGCGCGCTGGAAGTCAGCGTGTAAAACCAAAGGTTTCGCCGGATGACGTTGTAAAGCTTTGAGAATAACGGGTTCTTCTTTGCCGTCAATATTAAGAGTGATGACTGATGAGTAGAAAGACTGTTCCTCAAGCGCACGCTTGAGATCCTTGTGGGCCAATTGAATCGACTTAGGGGCATTCTTGCCACCATAAACAATAGCAGGGACAAGTCCCTCCAGTCGACGCAGGCGGCGGCTCGAACCTTTCCCTGCTTCTTCGCGAGATTGTGCGGATAAGTGAAAATTAGACACTTTGTTCTCCCTAAATTTCCGCGTTCTACTTCGACCAGTAAAACGCCTGTTATGCCTCAGCTAGCGAAACATCGCACTGATGGACTCCTCATTGCTGACACGGCGGACAGCTTCGCCTAGAAGCTCGGCGATCGTGATGACACGAACTCGCCCAGTTTTCATGATAGAAGACGGGACCGGGATACTATCAGTAACTACTAATTCGTCAAGCGCACTGTCCTTCAAGTTTTCCAGAGCGCGACCGGAGAGGACGGGGTGGGTGCAGTAAGCAACGACTACTTTAGCTTTTTCTTCTTTCAGGGCATTCGCTGCGTTGCAGAGTGTGCCCGCGGTGTCAATAATATCGTCCACGATCAAGCAGGTGCGACCCTTGACCTCGCCGATAATATTCATCACCTCCGCCTGGTTTGGTGATGGTCGACGCTTATCGATGATAGCAAGGTCGGTGTCTAATTGCTTCGCGACGGCTCGGGCTCTTACTACACCACCGATATCAGGAGATACAACCACAGCATTTTTTGGTTGATTACGTTGGATGTCGTCAAGCATGACCGGGGTTGCGTAGATATTATCAACCGCGACATCGAAGAATCCTTGAATTTGATCAGCATGAAGATCGACGGTTAGTACCCTGTCTATGCCGACACCTACCATAATATCTGCAACTACCTTCGCCGTAATAGGCACTCGAGCGGAGCGTGGACGACGATCCTGGCGAGCGTATCCAAAATAGGGAACTACGGCGGTGATACGCAACGCGGATGCGCGGCGTAGTGCGTCACACAACACTACCAGCTCCATCAGGTTATCGTTCGTTGGTGCGCAAGTTGACTGCAATACAAATACGTCTTGTCCTCGAACATTTTCTACAATTTCGACGGCAATCTCGCCGTCAGAAAAACGTCCGACACTGGCGTTACCAACTGGGACAGAAAGATAATCAGAAACTTTTTTGGTTAACTCTGGTGTGGCGTTACCGGAGAACAACATCAGTTGGGCCACGGGTGACTCCTTGAGTTTCGGGCGGTTCGAAAATGGCTGGGGTGGTAGGATTCGAACCTACGAATGG